>JAHIVQ010000049.1 GCA_018816585.1 Nanobdellota archaeon | reverse complement strand
TATATATATATATAAACTTTTTCTTTCCAAAATTTATAATTTCAGCTTGTTTATCAATTCCAAAATCTCTTTTTTTACCTGTTCATAAGGAGGTATATTGGTAATGAGATATTTCAAATCCCTTTCATATTCTTTTTCAGATGGAATTTTTAATTGAGCTAAATCACTGTTTTCTTCCTTTAATTTATTTATAATCAATTCTTTATCTATCTCTGCCCCTTTGTTTAAAATCATCCATATATCATAAAAATCTCTGGATTCTGACCTGTTAATCAGGGCTCTTATTTTCTCTGCAAGTATTTCTTTCTCATCTAAAACAACTATAGTGAATAATGGTATATCAGAAAAAAGTTTTTGCACAACTTTAACAATCTTATTTTTAACTTTCAAATTATTGAAGTCTATTTTTAATGTATTCGTAGAAGAATTTTTTCCAATAAAAAGAGGACCTTCAAATCTTACCTCAAATCTTATATTTCCCTTGAATTCTTTTTCTGCATAAATATTGTACTTAATATTTAACAAATCAAAATCCTTCAAGCATTTACCAACTATTTTTTTAAGTTTATTAGTGCTAATATTAGTGCTAAAATCTAAATCCTCTGAAGCTCTTTCAAGGCCATAAATTATTCTTAAGCAGGTTCCTCCCTTAAATACAAAATTTTCTGTATATTTAGAGATAGCATTAAGAAAAACATACTGTAAATACTCTTTTTCCCCGTAATAAAGAGTTGTATTCCTTTTTTCTTTTATTGCATTCAATTCTTCTACAGATATCATTTTAACAATTAATATATAATAGCCATTTTTTATTTATATAACCTTCCCTCTTTAATGATGGATCTAGTAATTCATATCCTCTGCCAATATGCAACTTTATCTTATTAAGCAAATTTTTACTTGCTCCTGCATTTTCCAGTATAAATCCCATTCTTCTTAAAACAGCCTTATTATTTATTTTTAATCCATAATCCAATAATTTTTTAATATTAATTTCTTTCAATGCTGCTAAAATTGATTTGCTTATTTCCTTTATCCCCCCGGAATATTTTGGAAAAAGAAGGGAGTCTATTATAGCTTTTTCTTTTTCAGCAATCACTATTTCCCCTATTTGCTTGTATCCAAAAAATTTCTTTTTTGAAAGAAATACATATTTAAAATTATTTATCTCTTTAGTATATTTGGCAGATGCAACAAATATTTTTCTTGGTGTTTGATCGCTAAATCCATAATAGTTTAATGCAGACCAAAATGAAATATATGAAGGGTAGCTAAGCCTTTGCGCGATTACAAAATCATTTACATTATTAAAGGAAAAAAAACCTTTTCCATTTTTCTTGATAATCTTCTTCTTTTTCAGGGATTTAATGATATTATAAGCCTTGATTCTGCTAAAATTTAATAACAAGCATAAATCTCTTATCTTAAATATCAGAAAATTGTTTTTTCTAAGCTCTTCATACACCTGATTTTCTAGTTTGCTTAATTGCATTTTTAGTTAATTTTAGTAGTTTTTATACTAAAAGTAAAGATATTTACTATTTAAACCTTTCGATTCTTAACTGATATCTTTATAGTATGTTCTGTATATATATGTATAGACCAAAAAATAAGGGTTTTTTATGTTTTTTAGAAAAATTTGATAAATTATCAAAAAATTAAAATTTATATTCTAAACTTAACCCAATTTTATTTTCATCATAAATAACATCAAGATCTAAATCTTTTTTATCCTTTTCAAAATCAATCTCTTTTCCAAGCGCTCTCTTAAAATGATTCTTGATTTCTTTTCTATCTAGATATAAATCCAATAATTCTGCTCCAATTAAAATTCCATAAACAGTATCTTTTGAAATATGATTAGCATCTGAAACATCATCAACAAATTTTTCATAATCTAAATAATCATTGTTCCCATTTAAAAAATGATTTCTTGCACCAATCATTAATTGATAAGGCATATCCAATCTTAACAATAAAGCATAAGTTGATGCAAATGGTTCTAATCTTTTTGGAATTTTATCTTGTTCTATTAAATAATTTAAAGCTTCATAATTTGTTCTTGTAGCTATTGAACTACCAAGATTTAAAAGAGCTTCTTGATCATTAGATAATTTAGCATCTTCTTCATAACTAAAACTAGCTGCTTTTTCATTATTTATAGTTGGATCTATTTTAATTCCATCTAAACCATAAGCTTTAGCAATAGCACAATGCCCCAATTCATGTGTGTAAGTTGTCATAAAATAAGCTAAAGCTGTATTTAATGCTAATTCAGGAACACCTATTTCTGGTTTATACTCTTTTTTATAATTATTTATTCTATCTTTTAAATTTATATTATTTTTAGCTAACTCAGTCTTTTCCACAAGTTTTCTATCCAGTTTAATCCCTGCATTAGAAATCACTGGCAAGGATAGCATAGCTCCAGCTAAAGCTGTTGCAATTCCCCTTTTAGTCTTATTTAGTATATTTTTAAGGTTCATTTTGTCTATTTTAATATATATTTTATAGAATATCTTAGTATTTAAACCTTTCTATTTGTAACTACTAATAAGTTACAATATTATTTAGAAATATTTATATATTAGTTATACTGTATGTATAACTATGGAAATTAAAGCAAAAGTTAAGGAATGGGGAAATTCTCTTGGAATAATCATACCAAAGGAAATTGTTGTAGGGGAAAAATTAAAGCCCAGCGATGAAATAATTATAGATATAAAAAAGAAAACTGATATAATGAAACTTTTTGGTAAGGCCAAATTTAAACAAACTGCACAAGAACTTAAAGATGAAGGAAGAAAAGGATGGGCTTAATTAAATATTATTTTGATACTTACGCTTTATATGAATTCTGCATAGGTAATGAAAATTATAAAAAGTACTTCGAAAAATATGATGTTGTTACAATAAATTTTAATTTAATTGAGCTTTTTTATGCTCTTTTAAAAAACTTCGGATTGTATAAAGCTAGAGAATATTATAATATGTTTAAATCATTTACAATAAAGATTCCAGATGAAGTTATTGAAAAAGCTATGATATTTAGATTAGAAAATAAAAAACAGGATTTAAGTTATGTTGACTGTTTAGGTTATATTTTAGCAAAAGAGAATAATCTGATATTCTTGACTGGAGATAAAGAGTTTGAAAAAATAGAAGGAGTGGAATTTGTTAAATAATTTTAGAATTTTATTTCAAACTTCTTTCCAAATTCTATTTTTGCATTACTTACAGCTTTTAAATCTTCTAAAGTTTCTTTAAGTTTATTATCTTCTAATATAATATTAATTGGTTCTTTTAAAGACTTGTTATTTTCAGTTTTAAACTGCCTTACTTTGCTAAGAATATTAATAAAATCATCTCCTAATTTCTCAATTTTTTTATCACCTAATTCTTTATTATATTTTGGCCATTCTGAAATATGTATGCTTTTTGCTTTTTCTTTTTTAACAAAATAATTTTGATATATTTCTTCAGTTATGTAAGGCATTATAGGAGCAAATAATTTTAAAATAGTTAATAATGAAGTATAAAGAGTGAATTGTGCGCTCTTTCTTTGTTCTTTTCCTCTTTTATTTGGATTATATATTCTATCTTTTACAATCTCAAGATAATAATCACAAAAAGTATGCCAAAAGAAATTCTCTGTTTTTGACTTTACAACAGAGTATTCATAATTCTCAAATGCTTCAGTGCATTCCTTAACAAGTTCATTTAATTTTATTAACAACCATTTATCCATTATTTCTAATTTTGGTCTCTTAAAATCAAAATCTTTTAAATGATCAAGTGAAAATAAAGAAGCATTCCATAATTTAACAACTGTTTTTTGTCCTGTTACTAAATCTTTTTCCTGGTAATCCAGATCTTCTCCTAATTTAGAGGAAGCTGCCCAGAATCTTAAAGCATCAGCACCATATTTATCAAGAACCTGCAAAGGATCTATAACATTATCTTTACTCTTGGACATTTTTTCTCCACCCATTGTTACATAACCTGAAACTATAATTTCCTTCCAAGGTATCTTTTTTTCAGCTAAATAAGCCCTTATTATAGTATAGAAAGCCCAGGTTCTTATTATATCATGAGCTTG
This sequence comes from Nanobdellota archaeon, assembly GCA_018816585.1. GTDB lineage: Archaea > Nanobdellota > Nanobdellia > SCGC-AAA011-G17 > JAFCDX01 > JAHIVQ01. Next base: position 7,052 of record JAHIVQ010000049.1, on the reverse strand, counting down.
TGGTCTTAATGAAAATGGAAGTTTAACTTTTCCATCAACTAAAGATGATGCAATTTGCGGTGTCATACTAGATGTAGCCCAAGTATCTAATACTTTATCTTCTCCTTTTGCATTGCATTTACATTTTGGACATTTCCTTTCTATTTGCAATGGATCTATAGGTAATTCATTTTCTTTCGGCAAAATTATTTCATTGCACTTTTCACATTCCCATACAGGTATAGGTATACCAAAATGTCTATCTCTAGAAATGCTCCAGTCCCATTCTAATCCATTAACCCAATTTTCATATCTCTTAAACATAAATTCAGGATGCCATTTTATTTTTCTCCCTTGTTCTATTAATTTATTTTTTTTATCCAGAATTTTTATAAACCATTGATTTGTAGGTAATATCTCTATTTCTGTTCCGCATTTATCATGAATATTAACTACATGATTAATTGGTTTTTGTTCTACAATTAAATTTGCATTTTTTAAATCTTCGATAATAGCTTTTCTTGCTTCTTTTATTTTTAATCCCTTATATTTATCAAAGTTAATTGTTCCATCTGGATTTATTATTACTCTTGGAACTAAATTATATTTATTTATAGACTGAGCATCATATTTATCTCCATAAGAACATATCATTAATACACCAGTTCCTTTATTAGGATCTGCAGATTCATCTGCTATAATCGGAACTTCATAATTAAATAATGGAATAATTGCTTTTTTACCAATTAAATTTTTATATCTATTATCATTAGGATTAACAAAAACAGAAACACATGCAGGAATTAATTCAGGCCTTGTAGTAGCAATCAATAAATCTTTTCCATTGGATTTAAATTTAATTGTAAAAAATGTACTATCTAAAGATTTGTCTTCTAATTCTGCTTGGGCCACAGTAGTCTGGCAATCTATACACCATAATGTTGGAAATTCTTTTTTATAAATCTCTTTTTTATTATATAAATCTAAAAAAGATTTTTGTGAAATTTTCTGAGTTGATTTATCAATTGTTGAATAATAAATATTATAATCTGCACTAAAACCAATATTCTTCCAGTCTTGTATAAAATCAGGAGTTTGTTCTTTTAAAGTTTTTAAACAAAGTTCAATAAAATCTGCTCTTGACATGGATTTACTTTTTACTTTATTTATTTTTTCAACAAATCTTTCAGTAGGCAGTCCATTATCATCAGTTCCAAATGGACAGAATACATTTCCATCAAACATTCTTCTGAATCTCATTATAAAATCCTGTTGTGAATAAGAAAAAGCATGACCTATATGCATCTTACCAGATATATAAGGTGGAGGACTGTCTATAGAATAAACTGGCTTCTTAGATTTTGAATTAAATGCAAATATTTTATTCTTTTCCCAAAATTCCTGCCACTTCTTTTCTGATTCCTTAAAATTATATTGCATGAATTAAATGGATATTGTAATTATTTAAATATTGTTATTAAAAAAGTATATTCTTTAATATATATTTTAGAGTAAATTGCAACTTGCAAGATGTGCGCACAGGGTTTAGAAGGAAAAATGATAACATATGCTAATGATCCAAAACAGATTAAAAACTGCTTATGATTATATCTCCACCAACGAATTATTAATGAAAAGTATACCTAGTAAATCTACTATAAATTTACCTTTATATATTAATTTTTTATATAATCATTATTATGATAAAAAGAGTTTTAAATAAAGATTTTAGACTAAATTTTACTGATCCTTATTCTGATACTAAAAGGAATTGGTATATCCAATGTTCTAAAAATAGTATGATAAATGCAAATAAACAAACATTATTTACACACCCAATTAAAAGATGGAGATTAGAAAAATTTTTAGAAAGGAGCAATTAGAAATATTTATATAGTTTTTAAATGATGTTTGATTATATGGGCAGGTAGCTCAGCCTGGGAGAGCATAGAAATATCTTAAACCACGCTGAAGCCGTGGATGAAAGACAACAGATTCTGTGTCTTGCCAAATCGTGGGTTCAAAATTGGTCTAATAACAATTAATCAATGTAAATCCCGCTCTGCCCATATTATACTTCCAAAAGATATATAAATAAATCAAAACTATAATTTAACAGATGAGAAGAATTAAATCAAAAAAGGGTGCAATTGAACTTTCTATGAGTACTATTATTGTAATTATTCTTGGGGTTACACTACTTGTGTTGGGTTTAACTTGGATATCTAGTATATTTGGTAGTATTGATGAATTAACTAGTAGTCAATTTGCATCGGCACAGAAAATGATATTAGAACAAATGGGAAATAATGAGAAATTTTATGTATCTGGTTTAAGTTTTGATGTAGAATCAGGGAAAAAATTAACAATAAATGTAGGTGTACAAAATTTTGGTAATATTGGAGAAACAAATAAATTTAAATTAGAAATAACAGCTGGAGAAGGGGGAGATGCAAAATGGTTTACCTTGCCACCAGAGCAGGAAATAGCAATTGGAGATAAAAAAGGTTTACCTGTTGTTTTAACTATACCTAAAGGTGTGACTCCTGGAAGCTCATTCTCATTTACAATTAAAGCATTAAAAGATAATCAATTCTATGATAGTGATTCTATTATAGTTACAGTAAAATAAAGCTAATTTTAAATACTATTTCTTCTTTTCATTATTATGTTAAAATGTATCTCTGTGGACTTATAGTAATATTTATATAGACCTTTGTTATACATATTATATGAAAAAAGAGGTAAAATTCTATTTAACTAAATTAATTAAAACTAAAAATATTATTAAAGAAAAAGGTAAATATTTTATTATTTTTGATGAAGTTAAACCATTTCAAATAAATAGTATTATTATAAAAAATTTAGACAAAGATAAAATTATAATTTTACAAGATAATAATATAATATTTGAATATTGGATAAATCAAGATAGATTAATCCCTCCATGGGAAACTAACTGGTTTCAGTTAAAAGACAACTTTCTATTAAAATTAAAAGATGATTTATTAAAAGATTTAATTAATAAGGCAATAAATAAAGCAGAAAATATATTCCGACTTTCTAAAATATTAAATATGAGTTATCCGACTTTCTATAATTTTGTAAATAATAAAAAAATAAAAATGATTTCTGTAAAAAAGATAAAAAGTTTATTATATTATTTAAACATCCCTTATGATCATATAAATTCAAAAATAGATTATACAAAAAAAGGGAGTAAGATCTCTATAAAGAATCCAAAATTCCCTATAAATCTTTTAAATGTAGAAGGTGCTAATTTATTAGGGCATATAGTTTCTGATGGTTGGATTCACTTAGACAAAAAAGCAAGAAATACTATAAGAACATGTTATTCTACCTCTGAAGAAGAGTCAATTAATCAATTTATAAAAATAATCAATAATTTATATGGGGAAGTATTTATATTAAAAGGAGAGATTAGAAATTGTATTATGATTAGAATAGGATCTTCTATAATTGGAGAAAGTTTATTAAAAGTTGGTGGTATTTTGGGCCATAAGGCTAAAGTTAATGAAGGAGTTCCATGGTTAATAAAATATGGTAATGTAAACCTTAAAAAATCTTACTTAAAGGCTGTATTTGAAGATGAATCAAGTGTTTATTATGATAAAAAACTTTATAATTCTTATATAATATTATCTAGATATAGACATTTAAAAAATTTGACAAATAGTCAGAAAGATACTCTTAACAAATTAGAAAAAGATATGAAAAGTAATAAATTTCCAACAAGACATATAAACCAAAGGATTAGTATAAAAATGGCTTTAGAAAAGATAAAAAATGATATTAATTTAATACAAAATATAAAATCCCCCCCAAATCTTTTATTAGAAGAATCAAATATTTTAAATGAATTGGGTATAGAAAACAGATTATTTGGTAGATCTTTAAATAAAAATTTCTCTGGAAGTTTTAGTGTGGGTTTTGATTTATTTATAAATAAAAAAGAAAGCATTAAAAAATTTTATAAAGAGATAGGATATTCATTAGAACATAAAAAGAATAAATTACAAAATATAATTGGAGGTGAAAAAAATATTAAAATTATATAATACATTAACAAGAAAAATAGAAACATTTAAGCCTATAAATAACAATTATGTCAAAATGTACACATGCGGGCTAAACAATATCTCTAAATAAGAGAATTGGGCATTCCGTGTACAATTATGGCCATATTGGCAATTTCAGGGCTTTTATCTGCGCAGATATTTTAAGGAGATATTTGGAATATAAAGGATATAAAGTAAAGCAAGTAACTAATATTACAGATGTTGATGACAAGACTATAAGAGATTCGCAAAAGGAAAATATCTCTCTGAAGGAATTTACAAAAAAATATGAAAATGCTTATTTTGAAGATATTAAAACATTAAATATTGAACCTTCTTTTAAATATCCAAGAGCTACAGAGCACATAAAAGAAATGATTTCTCTTATTAAAATTTTATTGAAAAAAGGGTATGCTTACAAGACTGATGATGGAATTTATTTTAATATTAAAAAATTCAAGGATTATGGAAAATTTGCTAATTTAGATTTAAAAGAATTAAAAGCAGAAGCTTCTGGACGTGTAAAAAAAGATGAATATGAAAAAGAAAATGTTCAGGATTTTTGCTTGTGGAAATTTTATGATAAAAATGATGGTGATGTTTATTGGAAAACAAGTATAGGAATTGGAAGACCTGGTTGGCATGTAGAATGTTCTGCAATGTCAATGAAATATTTAGGAAATACATTTGATATTCATACAGGAGGGATTGATTTAATATTTCCACATCATCAAAATGAAATAGCACAATCAGAAGCTGCAACAGGAAAAAAGTTTGTAGATTACTGGGTGCACAATGAATTTATCCTAGTTGATGGGAAAAAAATGTCTAAAAGTTTAGGTAATTTTTATACACTAAGAGATATATTAAATAAAGGATATAATGGAAGAGAAATAAGATATTCATTAATGAGCATAAATTATAGGATTCCATTTAATTTTACTTTTGAGGGATTAGAAGCAGCAAAAAAATCCATTTCAAGGCTTGATGAATTTATACTAAAACTAGAATCTGTAAAAGAAAGTAAAAATAATAAGAAAGTTGATTCTTTAATAAAAAATGTTAAAAAAGAATTTGAAGAAGCAATGGATGATGACTTAAATATATCAAAAGCTCTTGCTTCTATTTTTAATTTGATTAACGAAATTTATAAATTGAAAATAAGTAAAGAAGATTCTAAAAAAGTAATAAAAACAATTAAAGATTTTGATAGTGTTTTAGGATTAAATTTAGGAGAAAAAGAAAGTATAACTAAAGAATTAATGAATTTAATCAAAAAGAGAGAAGAAGCTAGAAAGAATAAAGATTATAAAAAAGCAGATGAGATTCGTGAATTACTAAAGAAAAAAGGGATATTATTAGAAGATACAAAAGAAGGAATTATCTGGAAGAAAATTTAAAAAGGATTTTTTTCGTATAGTCCTTTATCTAAAATTAACTTATCTAATATTTTTAATTCATTAAAAAATTCATTAATTTTAGATTTAATCATTATGTTTTCTTTTGTATCAAGAAGCCAAGCATATCTTTGTTTTAATAGATCAATATTTTGTTTTATATAATCTTCTTTTTCTTTATCATTCCTTATAAGTTCTGCTTGATAATATAAGCTATCTATATGGCCCCCTAATTTTTTTCTATATTTATTAAAATCAATGTCTTGTAAATAACTATTAAATTCATCTTTCAAATGAGATATTTCTATTTGAGCTTCATAAGGTAATCTTCCGCCATCTTTTAGTATATTATCTATCACTTCTTTATATAATACCTTATATCTCTCACAAGCAAATAGGAATCCTCTTGGATTATTAAGTAATAACCATGCAATTGGGCTTCCTATATCTTCTCCTAAATTAAAGAATTGTAATCCTTCTTCAGATAATTCTTCTAATTGAGATATAAAAAATTGAGGATATTTATCAATAGTATCTCTTAAAGTTAGATATCCAAGTTTAGAGGTTTCCTCTTCAAAAATTCTTTCACCATATTTAGAAATCTCTTGATTATCCTTTTTATTATCATTATTTAAAGATAAAATATCTTCAAATATTTCTCCACTGGAACCAGATATAAATTTTTTTGTCATTTTAATCACTATTCAATAGATACACTATTTATAAAGATTTTGGTTATAGAAATAAAAAGGAAGGTTAAACCTTCCAAAAAATTTATTTATTACCTTCTTGTCTATTTTCTTCTATATTTTGTTCTGCAAATTCAGAAGAATTTAATCCTTCTCTAATTTCATTTCTTTCTTCTGCTCTTTCTTGTACTTTTTCAGAAAGTTTAGCTTTTCTTGCATCACTTATATTTTGGAATTTTTCCATAGCATTTCTAGATTTTACTAAAGCAGTATCCACACCTTGTGTTGAGACTCCTTTAGCAGCTAATTTTGCTTGTACATTTTCCAAAATTTGCATATGTTTTTGCAGCTCAACTTCTATTCTTTGAGCAGCAGTCAAATTTTCATTTGCAATAGTTTCTTCATCTTCTGCAAGTTCAACAACAAGTAAAGCATGAGCTTTTTGTGCCCTTGCCAAAGCCTTCAGATTTTTCTTTTCCGCCATCTGCTTCATTTCTTGAAGCCTTTCTTTTGCCTGTTCTAATTTTTTTTCAGCTTTCTTGAACTTATTAAAAGTCAAAAGCAAGCTCAATTTTTCAGACCAGGTCTTTAAACCCCATCTTAATGACATATCAGGTGTTACTGAAACTTCTTCAGTAGATTCAGTTGACTCCTGTATTGTCTCTGCTATGTCCTGAGATTCAGAATCACTAAGATTTTCTGAATCAACTGTCTGTTCTAAAACAATCTGGTCATCAGATGTTGTCTGTGTAGCTAACTCTTCAGCTAATGCCATTGGCAATGCTAAAAACATTGCTACTAATAATATTGTTAATAATTTTTTCATTTTATCCTCCTGTATCCATTAAATCTCTATGATAATATCTTAGATCCATTATTTGTGATCTTAGTTTATATGTATCTATAAT
>JAHIVQ010000048.1 GCA_018816585.1 Nanobdellota archaeon | reverse complement strand
TATGAGAATGAAATAGATAAACCAGTTAAATTATGGAGTGATTTACAAAATGCAAATGTAATAACTTTTGCAGACGAAATAACAATTCAATTTTGTTCTGGTATTACAGAGAGATTTAAAATAACAGATGATGATGGTATTATTTCTCTTGATTATGACTTAGAAGAACATGATGACTGGGAACATGAACAAGAATATAGGGACAGGGAAATTCAATCATTAAATAATTATTAATAATATGGAAAAAGATAAAAGTTTAAAAAATAAGGCTGTTGATATTAAAGGTAAGAAATATGTATTAGTAGCTGATAGAATAGTTTATTTTAATGAGCAATATCCTAATGGTTGTATAACAACTGAAATATTATCAAATAATAATATGAGTGAGGGGGAAACAATACTAATGAAAGCTACTATTTATCCAGATTCAGAAATAAGGCATAGAAATTTTAATGCATATAGTCAAGAAATAGTGGGTGTAGGATATATAAATAAAACAAGTGCATTAGAAAATTGCGAAACATCAGCAGTAGGTAGAGCATTAGCAATGATGGGTATTGGTGTTATAGATAGTATCGCAAGTGTAGATGAGATAACAAAAGCAGAAAATAGAGCAGTAATGCCTAAATTCAAACCTGTATTAAAAGAAGAACAATATAATGCAATGATAGATGCAATTAATAATGGTGATAGAATTAAAGTAATGGACTCAATGGAAAAATATCAAATAAAGAAAAGTTATTTAGAACAATTAGATAAATTATTGTTAGAAACAAACAATAACCCTATTAAAAAAAATCTAAATAAATTAGAAAATGAGTTTTTAGAGGGTATTGATTATAGAACCTAATGGAATAATAAATTTTTCTACAATATACGTACGGTTAATTGGCTAAGAGATACAACATCTTCGTAAAATTACATCGTAACCCAAGACTGTACGGTATTGTGGATATTAATAAATAATAAGATATTAATAAATAAAAAATAATATGGAAAACAAATACATCGGAGTACTTTGGTTAAATGATAGTACAAAAGGGAAATATCTAGCTGGTAAAATAACAATAGATGAAAAAGAAATACCAATAGTAATATTTAAGAACAATAGAAAAAGACCAGATAAAAAAGATCCTGATTATAATATTTTAATGAGCCAACCAAAAGATGAAACAAAAGATAAGAATTATATAAATCCAGATGAAATACCTTTTTAAAGGATTTAAAAACTAATAACATACAAACTAACACTAACCTTTAAACAAAACTATGAAGAAGATTAAAAAGAAGAAAAAGAGTCAAAAGTCTATAATAAAAAAATTAGATAATAAATGGGCTAAACTTGTAAAATTAAAGGCTAAAGAAAAATGTCAGAAATGTGGTAAAACAGAACATCTTAATTCACATCATATATTTAGTAGGAGTAATCAAAAAGTACGCTGGTTTTTACCAAATGGGGTGTGTTTATGCCCTTCATGTCATGTATTTAGTAATTATTCAGCACATAAAGCACCTGTAGAATTTATTGAATGGTTAAAAGAAAAGAATAGTGATGAATGGTATAAAGAATTGAGGATGGAGGCAAATAAAACAGATAAAGTGGATAAAATGTTAGTTGATGAGTATTTAAATAATGAATTAAAACAAGTAGATAATTAATAATATAATATGAAACCAATACAATTTAGCAATGTAATTATACACAAAATATCTACAATGGCAGATGGAGCATTAAAAATAGTCCTTATTACAAGGGAAATGGCATCAGAAGAAATGAGTAAATTATTCATGTACTACAGGCAAGAAGCAATAGTGAAAATTGATGAGCCTGTTTTTAATAAAGAAGATAAAAGTCCGAGCAAAAGGTTAAAGGATAGGATGTTCGTATTTCATAAAGAGAAACAAATAAAAGAAGATTTTAATATTTGGTATATACAACAATTAGATAAAATAGGTAATCAATATTTAGATAAATTAAACTAATATGCCTAAAAAAACAATTAG
>JAHIVQ010000047.1 GCA_018816585.1 Nanobdellota archaeon | reverse complement strand
CCAAAAACAGGGTGTTTAGTGTCTAAAAAATTATTATTAACAAGATTTATGAAAAACTGGCTTCCTCCTGTGTCTGGGCCTGAATTTGCCATTGCAATTGTTCCACGATTATTTTTATGACCATTAAATTCATCTTTTATCTTATATCCAGGGCCACCCATTCCTGTTCCTGTTGGGTCTCCTCCTTGAATCATAAAATCAGGAATTACTCTATGAAAAATAATGCCATCATAATATCCTTCTTTTACTAATTTTTCAAAATTTCCAGCTGTTATAGGCATATCATTATATAATTCTATTACAATCTCTCCCTGATTTGTATCTAATTTTATCATTGTATCCTGTGTTTTTGCACACCCACTTATTAAAAGTAATAGTATTAAAACAATTGCTTTTTTCATACTTTTTAAATTTGTCTTTAAAATAACATTCATTTATGCTCTCTTGTATATTATTGATTGTATAAATAAAATTAACCATAAAATAGATGAAATTAGTGCAAGAACAAATGCATATTTTAAAGATAAAGTGTAATAAGTTATTGAGATTACAAATAATGCAATAAATGTAGGTATTGATGTTGTTAGTGTCAATAAACCTCGTTTTTTCTTAAATCCATGTATTACTTGAGGTAATAATGCCGCTGAAAGTACTACATTTGCCAAAGCTATAACAATATCCTGCCAAACCATAGAAAAATAAATTTTATTTCATTGATATATCTTCCTATATTTTGTTTTACAATAAAATTTATAAATGATTCAATAACCAAAATAAAGAGGTGTTTTAAAAAAATGAAGGTAAATGAATTAAAGGACAGGGCTCCTGTTGATGAGCTGACTCTTAAAATAACAGAAAAAGGTGAAGCAAGAGAAGTAAGAGGAGGCCAGTTAAAAGTATGCAATGCAAAAGGAGAGGATGATACTGGATCTGTTACAGTAAGTCTCTGGAATAATGACATTGAAAAAGTAAATATAGGAGATACAATAAAAATAACTAACGGCTGGTCTAGTATTTATAATAATGAGATGCAGGTTTCTCCTGGAAAACTTGGAAAATTAGAAGTTGTTTAAATCTCTTTTTATTTTTGTTTCTCATCAAAAATAATTTTTGATTCTACACCAAAGCAGTTCTTTAGATTATCTTCCAAATCTTTCTTTAGATTCTCGATATCATTTCTATCTAATTCTTTAAGCATTTTTTGGGTCTTTAATTCATCTCTTTCTATTTCAATTTTATCCTGCTTTATTGTTTCTTTAAGCCTTGCAACTTCTTCGATAATCCTTATTTTTTCTATTTCTGATTCTAATTTACTTAATCTTTTATTCAACTCATTGTATTTGCTTAAAAATGCTTCAAAATAATTTCTATTGAATTTATCTAATTCTTTTAATATTTTTTCTCTTTTTTCCTCCTTCAGCTTTAATTCCTGGTTTATAATAGAATCTTTCATTTTGCTAATAACTTCCACTATTTTTAATTCTTTATCTTCCAATAGTGCATTTAATGGATTGTCTAAATATTTTCTGACTAATTTATCATCTAAGATTAATCTTTCATATTTCTTCAAAGAACTTTCAATCGCAGAAAAAGAACATTGTTTTTTTATAAACTCTATCTCCTGCTCTTGCAGTTTCTTTTTATCAATTAATTCCATAAATTTTTTATATCCGCTTCCATTTTCAATATCTGTTAATTTTTGTTCTTTTTCATTTATTTTTTTATTTTTTTTCTTGATTTCTTCTTCTTCCAGCCTGATTTTTTCTTCAACAATCTGTTTTTGTTTTTCTTTTTGCTGAAATTCATCAGCTTTCTTCTTTAATTCATTTAAGTTTTTTATTTCAGAATCTTCTGTTATTTTCTTTAGTTTCTTTATTAATATATTCAAATCCCTTATATTTATAACGATGGCTCCAGATTCTTCCACAAAAAATTCTTGAAGAATGTGGTAACTCCTTGCGGTGCTCTCGCTAAAATAATCTAAATCCTTATCAAAAGAATTGCAGAAGGCCAAAATCTCATCAGACCTTTCAGGCAAATCAATTTTGTTTGCAAGAAGATTCAATTTTTTAATATATATATATCTGTTGCCTTCCCCAATCTGCTTAGCCCTTTCTGGGATATTTGGATTTTTTAGCTCTGCTTTGTTTAACTTTTGAATATTCTCTTCCAATCTTTCTTTTTCTTTAAGTATCCTTATTTTTATACCTGATATTTCTGGACCTTTATCTTCAAATATCTTTTTTAATCTGGAATCAATCACAGAATCTAATTTATCCAGCTTGATCTCCTTTACTTTTTTCTCATCGGAAAATTGCTTTAAAAAATCAAAGATTCCCATCTAATATACAGTTTATTGTCTTTTAAATATCTTTTGAAGTAGTAATTATATTGGATAAAAAATTATTTTTTTCATTAATATATGAGTTTTAACTTGAAGAGACATAAAATTCATTTACTATATTTCTTTTATCAAATTCTTGTTTATTTCTATTATATCTTGTTTAGTTAACATTTTTTATACACATTTATATACATAAAATTTTAAATCTTCTTTTTTCTAAAGACTAAGAATAATACTAATATAAATACAAGACCAATAATACCATAAATCCAGTAATTATTTGATGTTTGAACATCTGCAATAACATTTCCTGTTACTTCATTTGTATCTGAAGAAACCTCTTTTATTCCCTGGCATTTTTGAGTAACATAAGCATCAGGATACATGTCATAAATGCAATTCTTTGGCTGGAAATAAACATAATCAATTATATTTGTTCCTGCGTCTTCATTTCCATATAATAATGAGCTTGTTATTATGTATTTATCCCCTACTTTCTCCATCACAGCATCACTTGCAAGTGTATTATCAAGTAAATTGGACCTTTGATTAGTTCCTTTTGTATAAATCTGCAAATCACTTAGATCAAATTTCTCATTTTCATCAATATTCAAACCAGAAATTTCAATTACTAATTTTTCATCATTAGTATTATAACAAATTATTTCTGGCTTTATGTTCTCGCAATTATATCTAAATGCAGGGCAGTGTATGTAAAATATTTTTTCTCTGTTCTGACCATCAAGATTAATTGTTTTAATTACATAATTATTATTTGTAAACATAGGATCAGAAAAGAAATAATAAGTCATTGAACTAAACAATTTACTTGAAACATTATCAAATTTTCCTGTCTGCAAGTTTCTTTTATAATATTCCCCATTTAATTTGTGATCATAATCAACTGTGCTAAATAATCTGTAATATAATTGTATTTTTGAACTATCATGAATAGCTGAATCAACATCAAACTTTACAAAAAATTTTCCATCTGCACCGCAACCAAAATTAGTTCCAAGAGATTTATTAAAAACAAGTATACTTGGATTATCATCAAATTTTATCTTATAAATGTCAGAAGAATACTTGCTTCCTGTTAAATCAAGGGCACTTACTGTAATTGAACATAATACAAAAATAAGCAATAACAACCCTTTTTTCATGAAATTAGTAATTTTGATGTAAGTATTTAAAGATTATTGTAATACAAAGAGTATATAGAAAATTTTATAAATAAATCTCATATCAAAAAGATATGAAAAAAATGTTCATAACTTTATTTTTGTTATCAGCCTTATTTATAGCTGGCTGTTCAGGCATTGCAACAAAGGAATGTTTGTATAGAAATGGAGTTAATGATGTAAATGCAATGGGTGTATTATGTAATGATGATGGATTAGATGATTGTATAAAAATAAGAGATAATCTTGATGAGTTTAAATCAATAGAGACTGAAAATCTAATATGCAGCTCAACAAAGCTTAAAAAAATAGTTAATTCAAATGGTGCTTTTGTAAATTGTAATTCTGCTGATGATTGTTATCGTGTGTTAAATATAGAGAAACCATTTGATGATTTTAATGCAATTGTATGTGATAAGGAATATTGTAAGACTACTACTAATTATGATAAGAAATTAACTACAATGCTAAAATCTGAAGAAACAAGTAATGAGATTCCTCTCGAACCTGTTACTGAAAATACAACAACTCAAACTAGCACTAATACTAATCCTATAATTGTACCAACTGGTTGCGGTGATAATATTTGTGATATGGAAGAGACTTGCTCTAATTGTGAAGAAGATTGTGGTTGCTCGTATAATACTTATTGTAATACAACAAAATCTCCTGCAATGTGTATGAAATTACCAGAAGAATAATTATTCTATAAATATTGCGGGCTTGCATAATTTAGCTTTTAATGCCTTATTCTGAGGATCATGCTTCTTAGGATCATTAACTGCAAATATATTAATCTCAAGATTTGTTCTAATTTTTAATATTTCAGGAGAATACAATTCTTTTTCCTTTGGAATAACATAAACAAATGCTTTTGCTACTTCTTTTCCCTTATCTTTCATTATTTTTACAATATTATTTATATCATCAACAAGATTATCTATTAATAAATCTTCTTTATCAAATTTCTCATTTATTTTTGATTCATCAGCAACAGGCCATTTTTCAAGTGAAATAAATGTTTTATTCCTAAGATTATGCCATAATTCCTCTGTTATGTGTGGGCAAAATGGATGAAGTAATTTAAGGAATAATTCAAGTGAAAATTTACTTTCTTCATCATTAAAAGACTCAAATAATTTTCTTATTTTTATTATTGCAATATTATAACTGAAATTTTCAATATCAGCTGAAACTTCCTTTATTGTTTTATTTAATTTACTTTCAATTTTTTCAGAAGATTCTCCTTTTTTTACTCTTTCAAAATATTCAACAACCTTGTTAATAAATTTAAAGCTGAATTCTATACTTTTGTCACTCCATATACTATCCTTGTCAGGAGATGCAAGAGACATTAAATTAAATCTTAATGAATCTGCACCAAATCTTTCTATTACATCAATTGGATTAACAACATTTCCCAAACTTTTAGACATTTTTTGTCCATCTGAACCATGAAGCATTCCCTGATTGAATAATTTAATAAAAGGTTCATCAAAATTTAATAATTTAAAATCTCTTAAGGCCTTAACAAAAAATCTTGCGTACATCAAGTGCATACATGCGTGCTCAGCACCACCAATATACTGATCAACAGGAAGCCAGTAATCTATTTTTTTCTTGTCAAAAGCTTCTTTATCATTTTTATTATCAGCAAATCTTATAAAATACCAGGATGAATCAAAAAATGTATCCATTGTATCTGTTTCTCTCTTTGCATTACCTTTACATTTAGGACATTTTACATTAAGAAATTTTTTATTTGTAGCAAGAGGATTTCCTTTTCCAAACTCAACATCTTTTGGTAATATAACAGGTATGTCTTTTTCAGGCACTGGAACTATTCCACATTTATCACAATAAATAATTGGTATTGGTGTTCCCCAGTATCTCTGTCTGGAAATTAACCAGTCTCTTAATTTATATTGAACAACTTTTTTTCCTAGGTTTTTTTTCTCAAGATATTTTGTAATTTCATCAATAGCTTCTATATTATTAGAACCGTCGAATTCAAAAGAATTTACTAATTTTCCATTCCCAGTATAAGCTCTTGATATTTTTTTCTCATCAAGATCAGAATCTTCTGGTTGTATAACTATCTTTATTGGTATTTTATATTTCTTGGCAAATTCAAAATCTCTCTGGTCATGAGCAGGTACAGCCATTACCATTCCTGAACCATAATCAGCAATTACAAAATTACCAGCATAAACAGGAATTTTTTCTTTTGTTATTGGACTTTCAGCATAACTACCTGTAAAAACTCCTTCTTTATCCATTTCTTCCAATTCTTTTTCAGAAACAGATTTTAATTTCTTAACAAAATATTTTATATCTTTTTTCTGTTTTTCTGTAACTAAATCCATTAATTTTTGATGCTGTGCAGAAATAACCATGAATGTAACACCATAAATTGTATCTGGTCTTGTTGTAAATATTTTCCAATCTTTTCCATTAATTTTAAATTTTATTTCTGTTCCATGGGACTTACCAATCCAATTTTCCTGCATTATTTTTATTCTTTCAGGCCATTGTAATTTAGGTATAAACTCAAGAAGTTCATCAGCATAATCAGTAATTTTAATGAACCACTGCTCTAATTGTTTTAGTTCAACATCTGTATTTTCATGTCTCCAGCATCTTCCATTATGTACTTGTTCATTAGCAAGAACAGTATCACATTTAGGACACCAATTAACAGCTGCTTTTTTCTTGTAGACTAAACCTTTTTCCATTAATTTTAAGAAAAAATACTGATTCCACTTATAATATTCTGGCTCACAGGTAATTAATTCCTTTGACCAATCATAACTTAAACCAAGAGCTTTCTGCTGTTTTATAAAATTAGCAATTGAATTTTTTGTATATGTAGCAGGATGCTCGTTTGCTTTTATAGCTGCATTTTCAGCAGGCAATCCAAATGCATCATAACCCATGGGATATAAAACATTAAATCCTTTCATTCTCTTAAATCTAGAATAAATATCACCAATAGTATAATTTAATGCATGCCCCATATGCAATCCTAAACTACTTGGGTATGGAAACATTTCTAACAAAAAATATTTCTTTTTTTTAGAATCTTCTTTTACATGAAATACTTTCTTAGTTTCCCATTCTTTCTGCCACTTCTTATCTATCTTCAACAAATCTACCATATAGAATTAGAAATTGATAATTATTTAAACATTATTATTATGCCTGAGCTTGTTTATCTCTTAATTTTTCAAGATTTTTAATATATTTATATAATGTTATTCTATCTTCAATTATTTTTATTTTAGCTTCTTTTCCGCCCTTTTGATATATTATTTTTGCTCTTGCTCTCTTTTGTCCATTATCTGCAAGTTTCTCTATAATTAATTCAAGATTACTTGGAACTGAAGAATCAATTAATATTGTAGCATTTTTTTCAATAATTAAATTGTATAATACACTTCTTATTGATCTTTCATTATACCTTTTACCATATAAATTAAAATTATTACCTTCTTCAGGATCAAGACTTTTAGTTAGAACCATGAAGGGTTTTTCATTAAATTCATTATAAACTAGTTTTATTTCTGGCATAAAAAATAGTCGTTTAATCATATTTAAACTTTTTTATCAAAAATTAAAAATCGAAAATTTTATATATGATGAAATTAACTAAGATTTAGTGCTAATGGAAGAATTTAGGAATGATATCTGATCTTCGGATTTTTTGTCAAACCTTGACTTCGGGCATTAGTACTAAATATTAATTCTAGATATTATTCGAAAGGTTTTAAAAGAATAAACTAGTTGATATTTCTATGGGCCCGTAGCGCAGCCTGGATAGCGCATCTGCCTTCTAAGCAGAGGGTCGCGGGTTCAAATCCCGTCGGGCCCGTTTGGGCGCATCGCCAAGCGGTAAGGCACGAGGCTGCAATTTAATGCAGAACCCTCGAATCCTGGGTTCGAATCCCAGTGCGCCCTATTAAATCCTAACGTGCGTTTTTAAAATTTCTTCAAAAAAACAAAAACAAAATCAATATAAATAGCTTATTCTTAATAAAATAAAAAGATGGTGACTAATCTTACTAGTGTTTTTATTGAAAATAGAGAGATCTATGCAGAGCAAGTTTGGCATAGATTTATAGAAATTCTTACAGCACCATATCATATTCCTGAAATGTTATGGATTGCTATTCCTTTATTAATAACTATTTTCTTGATGGAAATATACTTTGCCAAGTATAGAGAAGAAGAGCTTGGTTGGAATACTGCTTATGGAAACAGTATTGTATTGATATTCGTTGCAATAGATCTTATAAGACATTTATTTAATAATGGTTTATTAGATATAAATGTAAAAGCGCTTGTAATAGTATTATTGATAATAGATGGAGCAATACTTACACTAATAGATTTCTATCACTTATTATCAAAAGAATTTGCATTTGGTCTATCTTCAAAATTACCAACAAATTTCTTGGCTTATTGTGCAATAATCTTGGTTTATACAAATATACCTGTAGATTGGGTTACTCTTGGTGGATTATTCTTATTACTTCTAACACTAGCTATAATAATAAAAATAATAGATTTAGTGGAACTCTAAGTTTATTCAAAAATTTTATAGAATTGAATTGGAATATATGATCCACCATCTTTATCTTGATGCATATTAACTCTAGTATGGAATGCATTGGCACCATCAGGTATTTCTTTTGTATATTCTCTGATCAAATCATTGATATAGATATTTCCCCTGACATCTGTTTTAGGCACAAATATTATCCTAGGATCATCTATAGGTATTGCATGCACTGGTTTTTCTCCATCAGCTATATAAAAAAATCCATCTTGATTTATTAATTCAATTAATTTTTCTTTTCTTTTTTCTAATTTTTTTTTCATTTTTATTCAGGAAATTCTGGAAGCTCTGGTTTTGGACCTGAATGCAATGGCATTTGTGGTACTTTCTTCTTAGGGAAGAAGATTAGTTTAACCAAATAAGATATTACAAGCAATAAAACAATTATTACAAGACCAAAAGCTACACTCTGCAATGGATTCTGTGACATGCTATCAAATAAACCTGTTGGCTGGTAAGTTACATCTCCTGTAATTGAAGATTGTGTAACTGTTACTGTTGTAGTTGCTGAGCTTGTTAATTTACCATCACTTACATCTAATCTAAATACATATGTATCAGAAGCTGTTGGTGTAAATGTTGTAATGGCTGATGTTGGATTTGATAATTGAACTTGTAATCCACTTAATTGTGTCCATAAATAAGTTAATTGATCATTTTCTGCATCTGAACTTGAAGCCCCATTTAAAGTTACAATATTATTTGTTTCTATTGTCTGTGTAATGCCTGCATTTGCTATTGGTGCTGTATTTTTTGGCTCGCAAGTTACTGTTAAGTTTCCAAAAGCAGATCTTGGTGTTGTTCCAGAGTAAACAACTACTGCTTCTATTGAGTATAAACCTGCTGTTAAATCTTGTGGTAATTGTATTCTTACTGTCTTAGATGTTTCATCATCACTGTCAAGACTGAATACAGCTGTCTGTCCTGTTATCTTTAAAGCAGGATCTTGTATTTTGAAATAAATTGAACTATCATCTTTTGTTCCTATATTTTTTACATTTGCAGTAAAATCAACATAATCTCCGCATTTTGCTGTTGTTGGATTTATGTTTGTAAAATCTATCTGCATATCTCTTGATCTTCTCTTAACATCTACACTGTATGATTCATATCTACAATTTTCATCTTCATTTCCATCTTCATATACTTTTACAAAAATTGCAAAATCATCACTTTCATCAGCATCATAAGGAACATATAATTCTAAATCATCAACATTTGTTTCCTTATCACTTTTTAAGTTAAAATTATCACTTCTTATACTATCTAATTCATCACCCTCAGTTAAATCATATAAAGATACTTCAACAACAACATCAGTTATTTCATCACTGCCATCATTACTTACTTTAATACTTTGTACAACTATTTTATCTCCAGGATAATATTCATCTTTTTGATCAGTCTCAGGATTTTTCTTTAAGTCCCAGTCTGATAATGACAAATCACCTGTTATACCTTCATCACATATATCTGGATTTATTACTAATTGTAAAATAAATGTATCATTAAATGTTCCATTTGAAACAAGAACATCTGCTGAATAAGTTCCTTCATCCATCTTGCTGCTTATTACTGCAGTTGCGATAACATTAGCTGAACTTAAAGGAGCTATTGTTCCTGGTGAACTAAATGATATAACAGAAGAATCTCCATCATTATCAATGAATTTTGCTGTATTAAATGAAAAACTTGAAGATGTAAGTGCAACAGAATAAGTTGAGTTTGTATTCATTATATTAAAATTAACATGTGCTGTTGTTCCACTTTGTCCCTGTATTGTAACAGGACTTGCTACATCTAGATAAGCTGAAAATACACTTAAAACTATAACTAAAAATATTAATATTCCGATAGTGATTGATTTATTCATTATATCTAACCCCCAATGTGTTGCTATTTTTGAGGGATAACTACTATTTAAATGTTACTATTATATTGTTTTATAGTATGAAATATATTTACAATTTAGTAATAAGGGCTTTTTTAGCAATTTTAATACCATTTAATTTATTCTTATTTATATTCAAACCTTTAACAATATATCCTGTTTATTTTATACTAAATATAATAGGTTATAAAGGATATATTAGTTTCGATAGCTTGGTAGTAAATAATCAATCACTGATATTTGCACCTGCATGTATTGCTGCTGCAGCATATTATCTATTATTATTACTAGTATTATTCACAAAGGATTTGAGTATTAAAAAAAGTATAATTATTTTTTTAAGTGGAAGTTTTTTGATACTAATAATGAATATAATAAGGATAATAATATTAAGTATTTTAGTATTGAATTATAATTATAATTGGTTTAATATAATACACATGTTCTTCTGGTATATTGTATCAGGTGCTTATGTTGCCTTTATATGGATATTACTTGTTTATCTATTTAAGATAAAATCAATTCCAATATATTCAGATTTAAAATATTTATATAATAAAAGTATACTAAAGAAATACTTATAAAGAGGCTAATTTTTAGTTAGTTATGAATCCAGTCTCTTGGATATTAAGTTATATTGGAGAAATAAGTATAAAGATAATTTCTGTTCTTGGTTATCCAGGAATATTTATACTAATGGCACTTGAAAGCATGGTCTTTCCATTACCTTCAGAATTAATAATGCCTTTTGCAGGATTCTTGATAGCAGAGGGACGATTCAGTTTTTTTTATGTAATACTAGCAAGTACACTTGGAAGCTTATTTGGATCATTATTATCATATTATATGGGTTTATATGGGGGAAATAAATTTGTATTTAAATTCGGCAAGTACTTTTTGTTAAATGAAGAAGATCTTAAAAAAACAGAAAAATGGTTTGAAGAAAAAGGAGATCATACAATATTCATAAGCAGATTAATACCAGTTGTAAGGCATCTGATATCAATACCTGCCGGCATTGGAAAGATGGATCTTAAAAGATTCATATTATATACTGTAACAGGTGCAACCATATGGAATGCTTTTCTGATTTATCTGGGATTTATTGTAGGACAAAATTGGGAATCAATAAATAATTATTTTGAATATCTTTCAATACCAATTGCAATATTTATTTTAATTATAGGAATATATTTTGTTTATAGGCATATAAAAGAAAGATTATGATTTATCTTCGCCTTGTAATACAATAAGATCTTCTGTTGTAAGTTTCTTTTTCTTTCTGAATTTTTCAATAACATTCTGTGTTTTTTCTCTTAATATTTGTTTTATTCTCTCTCTTGTTCTTTCTTCAGAAACATGCCTTGATTTTTGTATGCTTGCTCTTTCCAGGCTTGAAGCTTTTAATTTATCCTTTAATAAATTATTGAATTCAATAAATTTCTTTTTATTATCTATAAAATTATTAAATGCCTGTTCCTGTTCAGTTCTTAAATTATTTATTTTTCTTGATAAATCAATAAATGAAGCATATCCATTCTTATCAGAAGCTGTACTTAAAACTTTCATATGAAATTCTTGGGATTTTTTTTTGCTATCCTTTAATTCCTTGTTTAATTTATCAATTCTCTCTATTAATTCCTTTATTTTGCTCTCTTTATATATACTTTTAAGAGCATTTAATCTTTTCATTAATTTCTTTTCATTTTCAAATGAAGTTTCTGTTTCTAATTTCTTTTCTATAGCTTCTATATTCTTCTGAACTTTATAAGGGTCTTCTTTTATTTTATATTTTTCAAATATTTCCTTCTTTTTTTTATTAAGCTCTGTAATTTCTTCTATCAAATGAGAAACATGATCATTATATTTATCACGCTCTTTTTTCATATCCTGTACAGAAATATTTGAGGAATCTGTCTTAAGTTTTATTTCTTTTACCTGCTGTATAAGATTTTTTATATCTTGTTTAAGATCTTCTTTTTTCTTGAACCAGAATTCCTTTTTTTCATTATAATGATTTAATTGCTTCTTTAAATTAGAAATCTCACTAGCAATATCATTTCTTTCTTTAGGTAATTCCTGTACATCTGGCATTTTAGTAAAAAAATTAACCAAATAACGCGCCCAATCCAATTGCAGCTTCTGGTTTTGCTTCTTTTTTCTCTTCTTTTACTTCTTGTTTTGCTGTTTGTGTAGGTTGTGCTACTGGCATAGCTGACTCTTTTATAGCTTCATCTATGTTCACACCATCTAGGGCTGCAATTAATGCTTTTATCTGAGCATCTTCATGCTTAACTCCTGCTGCATTTAACACGCTTTTCATATTAGCGTCGTTAATTTCTTTTCCTGCTTCGTGCAATAAAATAGCTGCATGTATTAATTCCATTTTGACCTCCGTTAGTATTTTCCTTTTTTAATTTTTTGATCTTGCAATTCTGTCAATATTTCCTGTGCTTTCTTTGAATACTCATCAAATTTATCAGGAATATTAGATTCTTTTTTCTCCTCTTTTTCAATCTTTTGTTCTTCTTTTACTTCTATTTTTTCTTCTTTAATTTCCTTTTTAGATTCTTCTTTAGTCTCTTTAACTTCTGGTTTTTCAACAATTGGTTCTTTTTTAATTTCTTTTTGTTCTATTATAGGTTTTTCTTCTGGTTTTACTTCTTTTATAGGTTCTTCTATTTTTTTTACTTTAGTTTCAGGAACTTCATTCTTTTTTTCTTTTATTATCTCTCCAATATTTACTTTTGATTCTATTGATTTCCCTTCAAGAACAGCCTTTATTATTAATAATTTTATATTCTCTTTTGTTGGATATTTAATACTAAATGCAAGATTGAATGCCTGTGATGCTGCTAATTTAATATCATTTATGTATTTTTCTTCATCTACATTTAAAATATCTTTTCCATAAATATCTCCATTATCATATGCTACAACAAGATTAATTCCTATTTTCATAGGCTGTATTCCAAGCTTTGAAAGAACTGATGCAACTTTATCATTTATTAAATCACCTTCTTTAACAACCAGCTTGTCTTCTTTTATAACAATTTTTCCACCTTCAACAGCTGTTTTTAATCCGATCTGTCCTAGTTCTCCTATTACTGGACCTGGTGTAAATTCTGTTGGCCCTGCAGATATTATAATATCATTTGGAGCTTTTTGTCCTGGCTTTGCAGCAGCTGAACTTCTATTTTTCAATAA
Organism: Nanobdellota archaeon; assembly: GCA_018816585.1. Classification (GTDB taxonomy): domain Archaea; phylum Nanobdellota; class Nanobdellia; order SCGC-AAA011-G17; family JAFCDX01; genus JAHIVQ01. The sequence continues at coordinate 16,613 of JAHIVQ010000047.1, read as the reverse complement.
ATTTTTTGAAAGTTTAAATGCTCCTTCTCTTGTAAAAATTAATATTGGAATATTATATCTTATATAATTTTCTAGGTTTTCAATACCTTTCTTTTTATCTTTTAATTGTTCTAAAGCAAGTTTCAATAATCTTGACTTTGTCATTTTTATGAGAACATCTGGTTTTAGTTTGAAACGTATCTTTTGCAACTGCATGGATGGCAGATTAGTTCCATCAACTATACCAATTACAGGATACTCCTCAATTAATTTTTTGATTGATTCAACTTCTTGCTTTTTCCAGTTTTGTACTTTCATTTTCTGATTCCTTAATTTCATGAGGCTTGCTCATTGTGAATTTTAAGAATATATTTTTTATATTATGTTTTCCTTGAGGTAATGTATCAATAAGATGTGAATAAATGTATAATGCATTATCTGCTAATTCTTCATCTTTCATTGTTTCTAATCCTAGTCTTGTTTTTATTGTTGGCTCTGCTTTTGTTGTTATTCTTACTAATTTTTTTAATTTAAGAACCAAAGGTTTAAGGTCTGCTGTTCCAGGAACAACACATCCTGCTTTTGGATTAGGCATTTTTCCTCTTGTACCAATTATTTTACCAAAAGTCTTAGCAACCTCAGACATTATATTAACTTGGGCAATGAAATAAGAATAATCTCTTGCAAGTTTTTTAATTGTTTTTTTATTGCCTGCATATTCTGGAAAATCTTCATTTAGTATTGCTAAATCACAATCTTCCCTTGCATTTTTTATTAATTGTTTGTCAACAAATGCACATACCTTTACTGCTTTGCCTCTTTCATGCGGCAATGTTAAAAACTGGTCAACTTTGTGTTCTTCTTTCTTAAGATCAATACCTTTAAGATTAATTATTAGATCAACTGACTGAGAAAAATTTCTTTTCTTGCTTTCTTCTCTTAATTTTTTTAATGTGTTTAGGAAGTCCTTTTTTTCCATATTAATCCTCCTACGTTAAGTAGTTCTGACGGATTTAAATTCTAAAAACAAGGGGTATTTAAAGATATCGGTCATTTAATGTAATAAATAAACATGTATCTGTTCAAAGAATGATTTTTGTGTTTCTAATTTATTAAATTTATATTTGTGTCTTTTGAATAATTTTTCAACATTTCCTGTTAAAGAAGAACATACTAATAATATTTTTCCTTCTTTTTTCATATGAATTCTTGCACTTTTCAAGAATCTTTCTATCAATTCATAACCTTTTTTCCCACCTGTTGTGATTAATTTTGAATCCTCTGGTTCATCTGGGTCTTCAGGCAAATAAGGAGGATTAAAAATTATTAAATCAAATTTTCCTTTAATATTTGAAAATAAATTTGATTCTATAGCATTAATTCCTTTTTTTAAGCAATGTTTAACTGCTTTTGAATCTATATCTGATGCTAGAACATCTTTTGTTTTTCTCAATGCTGCTTCTGCAAGTATTCCAGAACCGCATCCAATATCAAGAACCTTTCCTTTAGAATATTCTAAAACGTACTTTTTCAATAAAAAAGAATCCTCTGCAGGTTCATATATCATTTTACAAGTTTATAATACTCTTTCACCCTTGATAAAATATTCTGTAGATAATATTTTTCAATTTTTTCCTCAAATAAATTAATTAATTTTTCATTCTCATTTATTCTATAACCCTCTTTTATTTTTTCTATCAAAAATAAATCCTTTAATCTTTTTAATTGCCTTCTTATATTGGAATGTGCAATACCTTTTAATGGTAATTTTTGTTTTTTCCTTAAACCTATAACTCCAGACTGAATTTGTTCTGAAGATATGGGATTTTTTGAATTAATCATTAAATGAAGAACATCAACAATAACATCCCTGGAATCACCAGGCTGCAATAATCCTGTTGATAAACATAATTTTCTTATCAATTCTCTTTTTTTTAGTTTGCTAGGATTTTCATATCTCCTTAACGTAATCTCAGCTAAAGGAATGTCTCTAGCAATTGTTTTGTTAGACATACTATAATCAAGATTAACTTATTTAAATATGTTATTATTAAGTATATTCTATAATTTACAAATGTTTAAATAAAGTTGATTTCATTTTTAAAATATGGATTTAATCGCATGCTTGTCTTCTGGAAAAGGAACATGGGGTCATGTAAATAGAATAATGGAAGATAAGGAATTTGAAAATATTTATCTTGTAACAAACGAATTTGGAAAGGAAAATTTTCACTCTGAGAAAAAATTTAATCTGATTTTAGTTAATTCAAGCTCAGGATTAAGAGAATTAAGAGATGAAATCGAAAAACAATTAAAAGACAAATTAAAAATGGAAGTTGCTTTAAACATTGTATCTGGAACTGGAAAAGAACATATGGCAATTATGAGTGCATTATTAAAATTAGGTGTTGGAATAAGATTAATAGCTTTAACAAAAGATGGTGTTGAAGAATTATAGTAAAATTTATATCTAATACAATCACTTGTTAATTATGTCATTATTCAAAGATATGTTAAAGGATTCTGAAAGTTTAATAATTGATGAGATAGCTTTGGATTTTGATTATGTTCCTAAGATAATAAAACATAGGGAAAATGAACAGCAATATATTGCAACTTGTATAAAACCCTTATTACAGGAAAGAAATGGAAAGAATTTATTTATATTTGGAAGTCCTGGAATTGGTAAGACACTTGCAATAAAACACATTTTAAGAGATATGGAAAATGAAACTGATTCTGTAATTCCTATTTATATTAATTGCTGGAAAACTGATACTAATTATAAAATTGTAAATGAGATATGCAAGCAAATAAATTATAAATTTGTTCTTAATAAAAAAACAGATGAATTAATAAGAGATGTATGTAGTATAATAAATAAAAAGTCTGCTGTAATTATTTTTGATGAAGTTGATAAATTAGCTGAACAGGGGATAATCTACTCTTTACTTGAAGACATTTATAAAAAAACAATGATCCTTGTTACAAATAATAAAAATTTTCTATCAGATATTGATCCAAGAATAAAATCAAGATTAATACCTGAATTACTTGAATTCAAACCTTATAATAAAGAAGAGACAAAATCAATATTAATAGATAGAAGAGATCATGCATTTGTTAAGGATATATGGGATGAAGATTCATTTAATATGATTGTTGATAAAGCATTTGAATTAAACGATATAAGGGGTGGTTTATATCTTATGAAAGAAGCTGCAGTTATAGCAGAAAATAATTCTTCAAGAACTATTAAAAAAGAATTCATTGAGAATGCAGTTAAAAAACTTGTTGATTTCAAGTCAAATGACAATTCTTTTGATGAGAAAGAGAAGATAATAATAGAATTAGTTAAGAATAATTCTGGGAAAAAACTTAAGGAATTGCATGAATTGTTTATTAATTCAGGAACAGAAATACCTTATAGGACATTCTTTGATAAGATAAAAAAACTTGAGAAAAATGGATTTATATCCACAAAAGAGCTTGAAGGGGCAGGAAAATCAACTATTGTTAGTTATAATAAGAAATTAGATGAATTTTAATAATTTTTGATACCGTTACATTTTTATATTGTTATATTTTCAATTTTTATGGTAAAAATATTTTTTGCGTGCTCTATGCGTGGAGGATTTAAACAAGTAAACCAAGAAGAATTAAGGAAAATTCCAGAAATAATAACCTCTTTGGGTCATACTTTGATGAGCACACACTAAGTTAGCGCTACATTTAAAGAAGATGAATCTCCTCTATCAGAAACTCAAATTCACAATAGAGATTATATCTGGATTTTGGAATGTGATTACATGATTGCAGAGATTAGCAATCCTAGTTTAGGAGTAGGTGGCGAAATAGCAGATGCTGCTAAATTGGGAAAACCTGTTCTTTGTGTCTACAATAAAAAAGTTGGAGATAATGTGTCAGCATATATAAGGGGAAAATCTGGTTCTATATTTTCGCCGACAGTAAAATGCGAAGATTATTCTAATCTGAAGGAATTAAAATCAAAAATTGATAATTTCATAAAAAATCATCCTGCAAAGAAAAATATTATCAAGGTTGTTGGTGCTATGGTTGATAAGAATAAAGCACTGCTAATTGTTAGAAAAGCTGATTCAGATATTTAAATCAATCTTGGAGGAAGAGCTGAAAAGGATGAAACTTATATAGAAACCTTATCAAGAGAATTAAAAGAAGAAATAGGTGTAGAATTAACAGACGCAAAATATTTTAAATCATATTTTTCTCCAAGTGCAACGCATGATCCAGAATGTATTTTGGTATTTCATTTATATCTTATTAAATGGAAAGGAAATATTATACCTTCCGCCGAGATATCTAAAGCTATCTGGTTAAATAAGAAAGACTACAAAGCAAATAAATATCAATTATCATATTTATTTCAGCAGATAATCCCTAACTTAATTGAAGCAGGTATTATAGACTTATAAGAAGATTATATTATAAATCAAGGCGAATTATTGAAACTAATGATATTATGTTCCCAGCGACTTTATATTAAAGATAATAAAGGATTTTCACTCTTTTTTAATACTTTAAACGAACATTTAGTATATTCTGTAATATATATTTTAGAGTAAATTGCAACTTGCAAGGTGTGCGCGCAGGGTTTATAAAGAAAATATTCTTATTATTATTTGAGGTGATAAAAAATGAAATTTTACTATCCAAATATGGACCAAGACTTAGTTAGAAGGATATTTAGTGAGACTATAAGCAATCTACCAACAGAGAGAATTATCAGGTTCGGCACAAAATGAATGACATTTATTCAAAAAGGAGAATAAGAAAGATGCTTGAAGATGACGAGATAGATATAAGAGAAGCAGCATTCATGGAAGGTTACAGTGATTAAAAAGGTTAATAAATAATAAACCAACAAAAAATCCATGAAGATACTTGCATTCGTGGATTTACACAGTGATTTTACTTATCTAAAAAAGATAATAAAAACAGCAAAAGAAAAACAGCCAGACTTTTTAGTTTGTGCTGGAGATATTTCTGATTTTGGTAATGATATAGAAAAAATATTCAAAGAGTTGAGCGAATTAAATATCCCAATGCTGATAATTCCAGGAAATCATGAGTCTTCAAGTACAATAAATCAATTATGCAAGAAATATAAATTTGCTGTAAATATAAACAAGGCGTGTTACGAAGTAAATGAATATTGTTTCTTAGGTTATGGTGAAGGTGGATTTTCAGAAGAAGATCCTGAATTTGATGAACTTGCAGAAAAATTTAAAAAAAATCTTGATAAAAATAAAAAATTAATTTTAGTAAGTCACGCACCTGTTTATGGAACAAAAGTTGATTACTTAAGCACATTAGGTCATAGAGGAAATAAAAGCATAAGAAGATTTATTGCAGAAGTAAAACCTAAATTAGTTATATGTGGACACTTTCATGATACTGCAACACAAATAGATAGAATAGGCTACACAACAATAATAAATCCTGGAAAATATGGAAAAATAATATTAATATAAAAAGAAAAAATTAACGTCTCTTTTTCTTCTTAGAAACTCTTTTTTTCTTCACGACTCTTTTCTTAGCCATCTTTTTTTTCATTACTTTCTTTTTTGCCATTAAAATTTACACCTCTTTTCCCGAAATTTAATAAAAAATTTCTAATTATAATAAGATTATTTTATTTATATAACTTTCGTTATTAAAAGTTTTAATCAAAATAAAAATAATAGAATTGGTTTTAAAATAAAGTAAATTAATTTTATTATATATGGAAGTAAGTTAATAAAAATTAACAATAAACAGAATAAAGTCACAATTAAAAATATTTTTTGTACTATTTTTTTGTTTTTTATAAAATAAGAGATTAATGTGCTAAACATTCTTCCTCCATCAACAGGACCAAGTGGCAATAAATTAAATAATCCTATTCCTAGATTAATTGCATACAACCAGAAAAATAATTCTGAAATCCAAAGTATAAACATAGGAATTAAATTTCCATATTTATTTCTTATATTCTCTTTTGCAGAAACATTTATTGCAGATATAATAATTCCAAGATAACCTTTATTTTTGTCATTTGGATTTTCTGTTGCTTTAATATTATATGATGAAATATTTGTTCTTATTAAAACTTCATCATTGGGTTTTAAATCTTTTAAAGCATAACTGAAATTTTTAGGATTTTGTATGGAAATATTATTTATGGAAAGTATTTCTTCTCCAATTGTTATTCCTGAAAGATCTGCCGGGAAATTTTTTTCAAGATTGTTAACTTGGACTCCATTTTGTGATACAACTGCTGATGCAATTGGATTAATAATAAAAATAGTCAGTATTAAAATTATAAATGCAGCGACAATATTTGAAAATGGACCTGCAGATAAAATAGCTAATTGCTGCTTCTTTGTTTTTTTTAATATTTGCTTTTCATCAAGTTCTACAAATGCTGCAAGTATTGGACCTAAAAATGCAAAACCAGAGGATTTTATTTTTGTATCACATAATCTTGCATAAACCCCATGTGAAAATTCGTGTATTGTTGCAACAAATAAAATAGCTATTATCCAGTGCCAAAAAGATAATATTGGCAATCCTGGAATTTCAACCCCTGGTAATACAGGGGCTAATAAAGGAACTGCATTTGGAATTACTAATAAATTATAAGTCCCTTTTATCAAAAAATAAAATATAAAAGCCATCCCTGAAAAACCTGTAAAAATGCTTATGTAAGATAAAAAATTTAATAGTCTAGGATATTTTTTTGCTAATTTATCCATTAATTTTAATCCTAATTTTGTTTTATATAGGACAAATATCTTACCCTGAACTTCAAATTTTTTCCTATAGATTAAAAATAAAATAAGTATTATTGAATAAAATATTATGGCAAATAATAAGTCATAATTCATCTTATTTGGTGCCCTTCTTTATAGGTCTTAAAATTTTATATCCGCATCTTCTGCATTTTACTTTTCTATCAATGACTTTTTGTGGTGGTGCTTTTATTTTAGTCTTGCATTTCTTACAAACAAAAGTCCTTCCAAATAATCTCTTTGCTGCTTCTGGAAATTTTACCATTATTCTCTTAACATTTTCTGATCTAATACAATCCAATATGTTACTGTCTTTCCTTCTTCTATTTTTCCTTTTAATTCTTCAGGTATTTTTATATCAAATGTTTCAAATGTCTCACTGTCCATTACATTTGCTGAATCTCCTGAAATATTTAATACCTGAGCACTCTTTTTTTCTATAATTGGAACTTCAAATTTATCATGGGCTGATCTTACAACAATTTTCTTTTCATTATTAATAATACCTGAGGCTTCTACCCTGAATTTTGCATGCCCATGCTTTCCTGGTGCTGATTTGTCTAATTTTTTGATTATACAAGCTACACCATCAATTATTACATAATTTCCTACTCTTAAAGAATTTGGTTCAACATGCTTTATATCTGACATAGAGTTTTTTATTATATCAAATTTATAAAGGTTTTGATTAATTTACTTTCAAAAAAAATTACTTTTTCTTTTTTTTATGTGTTTCTTCATTAATTTTACTTGTTAAATCATAAATTGTTTTTTCAAGAAATTTCATTCTTAAATTCATTTCAAACATTTCTTTGGATAAGTTTGCTATTGCTATCCATAACTGAGCAGTATTTGGATTCTGTGAATTTTCATAAGCTTCCTTATGTTTGAAAGATTCGCGTATCTGTAATTCAAGGTGTTTTCTTAAATATACTTCAACATTATCTCTCCAGTTATTTTTCATAGTTTAATTAGGAAGAGATAATTTATAAATATTTCCATTTAAAAGTGATAACTATATATTAACAAGATTTAAATAATATCTATAAAGAGTAAAGAAAATGACAAAGATAAAAAAGCATGATTTTATAGAAATAGATTATATTGGAAAAGTAAAATCAACTGATCAGATATTTGACCTTACAAATAAAGAAATTGCAGAGAAAAATAATATACAAATGGAGCATGAATACAAGCCAATAATAATTTGTGTAGGTGAAAAGAATATTCTAAAAGGTATTGATGACAACTTAATAGATAAAGAAGTTGGAAAAGAGTATGAATTTACAATAAAACCAGAAGATGGATTTGGGAAAAGAAATCCAAAACTAATGAAACTAATTAATGTCAATGTTTTCAAGAAAAGTAATATAATGCCTATGCCTGGATTGCAAATTAATATAGATGGAACGTTAGGCACTATTAGAAGTTTTTCAGGTGGAAGAGTAATAGTTGACTTCAATCATCCTTTAGCAGACAGAGAATTAGTTTACAAAGTGAATATTTTACGTGAAGTAAAAGATCAAAAGGAAAAATTGACAGCATGTATGAAATTCATGAATCTTACCGACGATAAATTTGAAATAGAACTTAATAAAGATGAAACAATCATAAGATTAAAAGCTCATTTAGACAAGACCTTAAAAGAAATGCTTGAAAAAAAGGTCCTTGATTTAGTGCCTGAAGTAAAAAAAGTAAAGATTGAATTAGATATTGAAAAGGATATAAAAAAATAAAATAATTTTTAATATATAGTTTAAAGTTAAGATATCTTTATATATGTTTCATAATACTTTTAATGGGTTAAAATGGATATAAGTTTTAAAACAACACCACAAAAGGTTTCTCAGATTGATGAAGAGCTTGAACAGTTAGTAAATTTACAAAAAGCAAAAATAAAAGTTATAGGTTGCGGTGGTGGTGGTGGAAATACTATTAATAGGATATCAGAAGTAGGTATTTCCGGTGCTGAAACCATTGCAATTAATACTGATGCCCAAGATTTATTATATGTTAATTCTAATTGCAAAATATTAATCGGAAAAGAACTTACTCGTGGCTTAGGTGCAGGAAGTGTGCCACAAGTAGGAGAAGAGGCTGCCCGGGAAAGTGAGCATGATATAAAACAAAAATTAGAGGGAGCTGATATGGTATTCATTACCTGTGGTTTGGGTGGTGGTACAGGTACTGGATCTGCTCCTGTTATTGCTGATGTAGCAAAAAAATTGGGGATCTTGACAGTTGCTATTGTTACAATGCCTTTTGCTATGGAAGGGCAAAGAAGATATGAAAATGCTGTAATTGGCCTTGAAAAGCTTGAAAATATTGTTGATACTTTAATTGTAATTCCAAATGATAAATTATTAGATTTAGCTCCTGACTTGCCATTGCACACTGCTTTCAAAGTAGCAGATGAAATTTTAACAAATGCTGTAAAAGGAATTGCTGAATTAGTAACCAGACCAGGACTTGTAAATCTTGATTTTGCAGATATAAAAACAGTAATGGGTAAGGGTGGAGTTGCAGTAATTGGTGTTGGAGAGTCTGATACTGAAAATAGAGCAATAGAAGCTGTTGAAAAAGCAATTCAGAATCCATTACTTGATGTTGATATAAATGGTGCAGAAGGTGCTTTAATTAATATTACGGGTGGTCCGGATATGACACTTGAAGAAGCAAGAAAAGTAGTTGAAACTGTTTCTGAAAGACTTGATGAGGATGCAAGGATTATATGGGGAGCACAAATATCTGAAGATATGGATAAAACACTAAGAACAATGCTTATTATTACAGGTGTTTCAAGTCCGCAAATATTTGGATCAAGAAGAATGCAATTAAATACTAAAAAAAGAAAAGAAATTGAAAACGAATTAGGCATTGAATTCATAGATTAAAAGGATAAAATGGAAGAAGAAGATAAAACAAAAGAAGACTATTCTATATGTGAGAAGTATGGTATAAAACTTAAGTCTTCAAGTCCAGATCAATATGCTATTAGAAGTGGGCCTGATACGCTTAGTATGGAAAGTGGATTTGATCCTCAATATAGAATGATAAGTTTTATTTATGAAGATTAAAAATGGCAGAAGAAAAAACTTTAATAGATTATTTAACTGAATTTAAGAAAAGTCTAGTAGGTAAAACATTTATATATAACCCTGATAGTAAGACACGTAGAAGATATAAAATTGGAGAATTTCATGGAATAGAAGATTTAAAAAGAATAAATGTAATATATGAAGCTGATAAATATCATGAATCAAGACATAGTACAGAACCTTTTAATACTCATTTAGATGATTTAGAAGTGAAAGCAAGCAATTCTCAATAGGAATAATAACCTTTTTAAATACCTTTTATCCTTTTATAAGATGAACTTTAAAGAATTATTAGTAAAGTTTAAAAGCTTTATACTAGAATGTAGAAGAGTATTTTTAGTAACTAAAAAGCCAAGTAAACAAGAGTTTACTTCAATTGCAAAGGTTACTGGAATAGGAATGTTACTAATAGGATTAATAGGATTTATAATATTCATGTTATGGCAGGTAGTTAAAGGAGTAATATTATGACAATTTTCATATTAAAAACAACTGCAAATAGAGAAGATCAAGTAATGGATTTTGTATCAACTAATGCAGAAAAGAAAAAACTTGAAGTATATTCAATAATAAAACCTCATGGATTAAGGGGATATATCATAATAGAAGCATCAAAATTAGAAGAAGCAGAATTAGCCGCTCAAGGTGTTCCTTATGCAAAAAAAGTTCTTCCTAATTCAATAAAATATTCTGAAATAGAAGGTATGCTGGAACAAGTTAAAGTTCAAGTAAATATACAAAAAAATGATATTGTTGAAATTATCTCAGGTCCTTTCAAAAGAGAAAAAGCAAAGGTTAAAAAAATTGATGAAACAAAAGATGAAGTTGTTGTTGAATTATTAGAAGCAACAGTTCCAATACCAATAACAGTAAAAATGGATTCTGTAAAAGTAATTAGAAGAGAAGGAGAAGCTGAAGAAGAAAATGAGTAAGCTTAAATTAATTGTTGATGGAGGGAAAGCAACTGCAAATCCACAGTTTGCTCAGGCTTTAGGTCCATTAGGTATAATGCAAAATGTTCTTAATGATATAAATCAAAAAACAGTTGATTTTAAGGGTATTAAAGTTCCTGTTGAAATAGATGTTAATAAAGATAAAACCTATAATATAACTATTGGAACTCCATCTGCTTCTGAATTAATTAAGAGTGAATTAAAAGCAGAAAAAGGAGCAGGTTATACAAGACTCGAAAAAATAGGTAATCTTGCAGTACAAGATGTAATAAAAATAGCAAAGATGAAAAGACTTGGATTACTTGTTAATAATCTTAAATCAGCAATAAAAACAATTTTGGGAACATGCAATCAAATGGGTGTTTTAGTTGAGAATAAAGATGCAAAGGATGTATCAAAAGATGTTGAAAATGGAGTTTATGATAAAATTATCTCTAAAGAAGAAACTGAAGTAAGTGCTGAAAAAAGAAGTGAATTAAAGAAAACACTTGAAGAAATGAATCAGAAATTCAGTGATAGACTTAAGAAGAAGAAAGAAGAGGAAGAACTTAAAGAGAAAAAATCAACTGCTACTCCTGCTGAAGGTGCTGCTCCTACAACTGAGACTAAACCTGCTGCAGTTGAAAAGAAACCAGCAGAGAAAAAAGAAGCTAAGAAATAAAAAAGAGTTCTGATTTAGGATTAAAATGAAACCAGTTCCAAATCCAATTACTCTAAATACAGATTATCATGGAGAAATTTCAAAGATAATTGATGACTTTTTCATTGAAACTAAAGAGTTTGTTGAAGAATATTATGAAGCACCAAAATGGGATGTACCAAAAATAGGATGGCAGATTAGGTCAGGTGAAATTGCATATGATACGGTACAAATAACAAATGATAGAATTACATATTTAACATATAGGGATATGTTTATTCTTGCTAGTGTTCTTGAAACCAGAACAGAATTTAATTATGTTCATTACACTTTCTTTAGAGATTTAGATGGATTTAAAAAAATAGCAGAACTTGTTGGATGGCATCCAAAAAAATAATTAGTAATATTTATATATTATAATCAATTAATATACCGAATGATAGAATTTGATATTTACGAATTGATATATAATAATGAACCTCATGATCCAGATGATTTGGATTCAGAAGAACATCTGAGCTTACAAGCTATTTCTAAACAGGCAAGACTGCCAGAAAAAGCAGTCAATCTATATTTGAGTAATCTTATTGAATGGGGATTTGTAACTTCACGTGGAGAAGGATTTGCTACATCTGACTTCTTGGAATTACTCAATGAGCATATAGACAATTTTGTTGATAATTATCTTAAAATTAATCCAAATCCCATATGTATATATTTTCCAAAAGTTAGTCTTAGCAATAACCCTTAATGGAACCCTAAAATTGTTATATTACCAAAAGTATTATATACAATTATTTCTATCTTATTGCATATGCCAGACCCACTTGATAATATTGATTTAACTGAATTCTCTCTGGAAAGAGATAAAATTAAGATAGGTAGGATTTCTGAAGATTCTAAATTAGCCTTATCTCTTGAAAAAGATTGGAGTGGTAATTACATAGCTTTTATTTCCATAACTCCAAGTATTCATGGTTATCAGATTAAAAGCTGGAATAATGAGATTGATGCAAAAAGAGGTTACCAAGATATAAAAGATCAAATAAATTCTGGTAATTATGAAGTTCTCTTAACTCCAGATGGATTGGAATTGAAGTTGAATAAGTGATTTCTTAAGTATTTAGCAATTAACTTAATTAGTATTCTATTTTCAGGTGGAATTTGTAAATGAGATTCAGTAAATTAGTTTTTTCTTTAGCAGAAACATTAATCTATATTCTGTAATATATATTTTAGAGTAAATTGCAACTTGCAAAGTGTGCGCGCAGGGTTTATAAGGGAAATTTCCTTTATTTTTATTAAATGAAGAGATATCTAATAAATAATGAACTAAAAAGAAGTATAAGAAAAAGTGGTTACAGTTTAAGACAAATAAGGCAAAAATTGGGTTTTGAAGTAAAGAATATTTATTATAGAAATTTAAGTATAAATGAGAATCACCTTAAAAAATTAGAAGAAATGCTGAATTTAAAGATAAAATTAAAAGAGATTAAATTTGATTATGTTAAAAATTTAGGAAAATACGCATATTCAGAACCTGTTAAACCAATTAGAAAAAATAAAGAATTAGCAGAATTTATTGGAATAATATTGGGGGATGGAAGTGTATATAAAAATACATTAAATATCACTTTCGATAAAAGAAATACAAATTATATAGAATATGTAAATAATTTATTTAAAGAAACTTTTAATCTTAAATTTAAAAAAAGAATTAATCCAAAAAGAAATGAAGCACATTTGTATTATTATAATCAAAATTTAATTAAAAGGTTAGTTAAGTTAGGTCTTAAAAAAGGAGATAAAATAAAAAGCCAAGTTGGAATCCCTAATTGGATTAAGAATAATAAATTATATTCAAAAAGATGCATAGGTGGTTTAATCGATACTGATGGTTGTATTTATTTTTGTAAAAGAGAGAAACATATTTATATAAAGTTCACAAATTTTAATCAGCAATTATTAGATGATTTTAAAGAAGTAACTAAAAATTTAGGATATTCCTTTGCAAAGGCGAATAAAAGAAATGCTTGCTTGTACAGAAAAGATGAAGTAGTAAGATTTATTAATGATATACAACCTTGTAAAGCTAATGGGGTAATATATAACCCATAGGATGGGACTTTAAAATAAATAATAAAGCATCACGCTATGGGCTAGCTTGGGTTGGTAAATAATAAAACCAAAAGCAATTACGCTTCGAGGTTTGGGACCTTGCGACCCCGGTTCAAATCCGGGTAGCCCCATACTAAACATTTATAAATAATGGATTTTAAAAAGATTTAAAAATGGTAGGAACAAAAAAAGTTAAGTCTGCTGGAAGATTTGGTTCAAGATATGGAAAGGGAGTAAGGCAGCGAGTAATTGATATTGAACAAAAGCAAAGAAAAAAGAAGAAATGCCCTTATTGTAAAAAAACAGGACAAGTCAAAAGATTAGCAGCAGGCATATGGCATTGTAAAAAATGCAAAAAAAAATTTACAAATAAAGCATATTTCGTGGAATAAAATGACAGCATACAAATGTTTCGATTGCAGGAAAGAAGTAAAGGATGAATATGTAAAGAGAAAAGTAAGATGCCCATTTTGTGGTTCTAAAATACTATTTAAACCAAGAACTATAAGTTCAAAGGTAAAAGCAGAATGAAATTATCCAAGGAAACAGAAGCAAAGATCATAGAATTACAGACTTTTGAACAAAATCTGAATAATTTTGCTATGCAAAAGCAAAGATTCCAGATTACACAGACTGAAATAGAGAATGCAATTGAAGAATTAAAGAAAACAAAAGAAGATGCTTATAAAATAATTGGTTCTATTATGATAAAATCAAAAAAAGAAGATCTTGAAAAGGATTTAAATGAAAAAAAGGAAATAATTGATTTAAGAATAAAAAATATAGAAAAACAGGAAAATAAAATAAAAGAAAAAGCATCAGAGTTACAGAAAGAGGTAATGTCAAAGATAGAAAATGAAAAATGAAAAAATGATTAGTATTATAGATATTCTTGCTGAGATGGAAAATGATGATACTATACCAAAAAATATGCGTGTTAAAATAAGAGGTACTATCAACTGTCTTGAACAATCAAATGACTGCACAATAATTGATAAGGCAATACAAGAACTTGATTGTCTCGCAGATGACCCAGGTTTACCTGTTTATGCTAAAACCCAGATTTGGAATGCTGTAAGTATATTAGAGAGTAGACAATAGAAATATTTATATATGTGTATCATTGTAATAATTGCATAGGGGTAAGAAAATGAGCATATTATCCAAAATAAAAGACAAATTCAAAGGTAATTATTCTGATTTTCCTGAAGAGTTTAAGGAAGATTATGTTGAAATTGATACTAAAAAGAATATAGGGCCTAAATCAAAGATAGTTGTAAGACCTTTTATAATACAAGATTTTCCAGATATTAAACCAGCTCTTGATTCTTTAAGAGAAGGTTATACTATAGCTCTAGTTAATATTGGTCCATTAAAGGAAAAGGATCTTATTGAATTAAAAAGAGCTGTTAATAAACTAAAGAAAACATGCGATGCTATTGAAGGTGATATAGCAGGTTTTGGAGAAGATTGGATTGTTGTTACTCCAAATTTTGCACAAGTTTACAGAGCAGGTGTAGCAGAAGAGCTCCCAAGCACTGATGATAAATCAAAAATGGAATAAAATTCTTTTTCTAAACTAGATTTATTACAATAACAAAATTTATAAATTGTTTTTTATCTTTTTAATAATGGAAGAAATCAAAAATGAAGAATGCCCAATGTGTAATACTAAAAATTTAGTGCTTAGAGAAGACACAAATGATATTCCTCACTTTGGTAAAGTATTTATTTTTTCTATGACTTGCTCTAAGTGCAACTATCATATGTCTGATGTTGAATGTGAGGGTATAAATGATCCAAGCAGATACACATTTACAATAGAAAATGAAAAGGATCTTAATGTAAAAGTTATAAAATCAGGAACAGCAACAGTAAAAATACCACAATTAAGGATGGATTCAAGACCAGGACCTGCATCTATAGGATTTATTTCAAATATGGAAGGTTTATTAAAAAAATTTGAAGATATTTTAATTAGTGAAAGAGATAGTGCAGAAGATAATGAAGCAAGAACAGCTGCAAAGAATTTATTAAAGAAAATATGGAAAGTAAAATGTGGTGATATTCCATTAAAAATTGTAATTGAAGATCCAAATGGAAATTCTGCTATTCTTTCAGATAAAGCCATTGTTGAAAAGATGAAAGTTAAATGAAAACACTATTTATTCCTGCGAGATCGATTATTGATATAGAAAAATCACTAAAAAAAGTGAGTATAAAAGGTAAAATAGGTTTAATAACAACTATTCAGTTTTTTAATCAATTAGATAAAGCATCTAAATTAATAGAAAATTCTGTAATTGGAGGGCAAGTACTTGGATGTAATGTAAAAAATGCTGAGAAAATAAAAGATAAAGTAGATTCTTTTCTTTACATTGGTTCTGGAAGATTTCATCCAATTCAAATTGCTAAAAAATTAAAAAAACCTGTTTATATTTTAAATCCAAATACAGATGAGTTTTCTAAAATAGAAGAATCTGAAATACAAGATTATGAAAAAAGATTAAAAGGTAAATTAAGTAAATTTTTTGCTGCAAAATCTTATGGTATTTTAGTATCAACAAAAAATGGCCAATATAATTTAAAAAAAGCAGAATTATTAAGAAAAAAGCTAAAGAATTCTTATATCTTTATTTGTAATAATATAAATGAAAATGAGTTTGAAAATTTTAGAAATATAGATATATGGATTAATACTGCCTGTACAAGAATAGAAGGCAAAAACATTATAAACCTTGAAGATTTACCAGAATTATGATTACAATACAAGATATAGCAACTTTTTGTAAAAAAAAGGGTTTTGTTTATCCCTCTTCTGAGATATATGGAGGTTTATCTGGATTCTTTGATTTTGGTCCTTTAGGAGTGGAATTATTCAAAAATATAAAGGATAGTTGGTGGAAATTTTTTGTTCAAGATAAAGAAAATATGGTTGGAATTGAAGCGTCTATAATATCTCACCCTAGAACTTGGAAGGCTTCAGGTCATATAACTAATTTTAATGTTAATG
>JAHIVQ010000046.1 GCA_018816585.1 Nanobdellota archaeon | reverse complement strand
GTATTTTTATAGAATCTAATTGAGAAAACTTTTAACGGAGGGCACTCAATAATCGTAGCAGGAATAGAAATAATCATATTTTTTGTTGGTGATGTTTGTTTAATATCTGTAGCAGATATATGTGTCATGCCTGCCTTATATCCTGCAAAACCTAAAAGCTTTACATCTGATTTATCAGCCCAGCTTCTTATTCTTGGATATGGGCGTCTAGCTCTTCCTTTAGGATGAAACTGCCTTGATCCTGCCTTTGGTTTATGTGCTCTTCCCATTTGTATTTTTCCTTATGAGCGATTTATAAATCTTTCTAGAATCAGCGGCTTATATATTCAGTAGGGTAGGATTTTGGTAACTAGGATATTTATAAAGGTTTTGGGAATATGGGTTTTGGCACAAAAACTAATTATTTAAATATATCTCCTTCTTTATTATTTTATGTCTGAAAAATTATTAAACTCTACCCAAGCAAGAGAATATCTTAAAATAGAAAAGAAAGAATTTGAAAACTATTTCAAAAGTAGCAAAGAAATAAAATATAGCAAAATTGGTGGTAGATTCTGGTTTAAAAGTGAAGATTTGGATTTATGGAATAAACTTAAAGAAAACAGAACTGTTATTTTAACTTTAAAAGAGTATGAAAAATGTTTTGAGTTTGCAATTAAAATGGCTTATTCAACAAAAGCAAGCCATGGAACAGGTATACGTGGGGTTAGAAGCGAAGTGCAGATGTCTGATGATTTTATCTTAGGAATATTAGCTGAACATGGAGTGCAGAAATTTTTAAAAGATAAATATCAAATAGAAGTTGAATTGGATACAGAAGTTCATCCAGATTATATAACTGAACAGGATTTTATTGGCATTAGAGAAAATAATAAATTAAGAAAATTAAAAATGGGGGTGGCAATAAAATCAAGCAAATGGAAAAACTGCTATAATATAATACCTCCAATAGAATATGAAAATTCAAGAAGAAAATCAGATATTTATATTTTTGTAAGGGTAGGTCTTCCGTCAGACCATTTATTTAGAATTTTAAGGGAGCATTCATTCTTTAAAAATGTAAAAGATTTTCTGGAAAAATCTGAGGGATTTAGAAAGATAAAAGAATTAAAAAATATTCCAATATGGATTGCTGGATTTTCTTATTATGGAGAGTTTGGTAAAGTAACTGAAATTCCTGGACAGAAATTTGATAATGGATATAGATACGTAAAGGCAGTTGGAGAAATGCACAATTCTGATGAAGACTGGAAAAAATTAATTAAATCATTATAATTATGGTTGATAATCTAAGCAAAAAACAGAGAAGCTATTGCATGTCTAAAATAAAAAATAAATATACAAATCCAGAGCTTATTTTTAAGAAAAAATATAAAAATTTTATTTATCATCCTAAAAATATATTTGGAAATCCCGATTTTATAGATTATAAAAAGAAAACTGTTGTTTTTATTGATGGTTGTTTCTGGCATAAATGTCCAATTCATTTTAAATATCCAAAATCAAACAGAAAGTATTGGATTCCAAAATTAAAGAGAAATGCTTTAAGGGATAAAGAGATTGATATTGTTTATAAAAATTCTGGATGGAAGGTCAGAAGAATATGGGAGCATAAATTAAAGCATTAAAACTTTTTTCATTTCTTCTGCTATTCTCTGCACAACTGAAACAGTAACGGTGTTTCCTACTTGATGATATAAATAACTGTCTGCTATTTGTGGAATTTTAAAATTTTTTGGAAAACCCTGCAACAAGAAACATTCCTTTGGTGTAAGTTTTCTTATGCCTTTATGATTTTTTATAATTGGAACATTATGACCTCCTGTTCCCATATTAGCTGTCAATGTTGGGACAACTCCTTTTTTGTTTGCTCTTACATATCTTCTTCTCCATTGATAAACTGTATCTTCAGAGTTAATATTATTCTTTAATTTCTCATATAATGGCTTATTATTGTAATAATATTTTTCATCTGCTTCATTTGAAATAAATTCTTTAAAATTTTTTGTCAAAGGTATTTCTTTTGGAAATTTAAATGCTTCTGCTTTTTTTTTATCCAAAAATCCAACAATAAATATTCTTTCTCTGTTCTGTGGGATATTCCCATGAGTTATGCTATTCAAAACTTCTGCCTTAACATAATATCCTAATCTTTCAAGATTATTTTTTATAATAATAAAAGTTCTCCCGTTATAATGACTTTTAAGATTTTTAACATTTTCAAGCATAAAAGCTTGGGGCTTTTTTATTCTAAGAACCTGCACTATCTTAAAAAATAGATTTCCTCCTTTTTCTTCATCTTTAAAACCTATTTGATTACCTGCTATTGAAAATGCCTGGCAAGGAAAACCTGCCAAGAGAACATCAAAATCAGGAATTTCTTTTATATATATCTTCCAGATATCTTGTATTAATAATTTAGGTTCTTCAAAATTTAAATCATAAGTTTCTTTGCATGTTTTATCGTTATCATTTGCGAATATTGTTTTGAATCCAGCTCTTTCAAATCCTAATCTTATCCCCCCTATTCCTGCAAACAAATCTAATGTTTTAATCACCATTTTTTTATTATAGATATTTTCTTAATTTAATAATTTTATTGTTTTAAATATATACTATTTTATCCTCCATATAAACTCAAAATATCCTCTAAAACCATCCGAAATAGCTTTTTCCTTGATTAAAATAGCATTTGGATTATCAGACCAGCTTACAATAGCAGAATTATTTCCATAAATATAAGCAGACATGCCACTAATATATCCTTTATTAATAAACTTTAACTTACAAAGAGGGATTTTCCTTAATTCCTTATTATTCTTAGCAGATTCATCAAAAATCATTCTAATTGGTATCTTTTTTCTTACTCTTTCCTTATCAAATTTAAAAAAATAATATTTTAAGATTTCATTGACATTTATTGTATCTCCAAAAATTAGTATTTCTTTTCCTTCTTTCAGTTGATCATCAAATACACTTTTTAATGCTTGTTTACCTCT
>JAHIVQ010000045.1 GCA_018816585.1 Nanobdellota archaeon | reverse complement strand
GATTCATCAAAATCCAGGACTTTTGCACCTGCAGAATTATTTTGCATATAAGCATATAATTGGGCTCCATCAACACAATTAACTAAGGATATTCTTCTTGTTGTTCTATCATTTGTTCTTAGTGGAACATGAGAATAACAAGCGTAATAAGGATCTTTTATATCTTTCATTGTTTCTAATCTATAAATAACCGGAGTTTTTCTTGCTTCTATATGCTCCCTTATTGTTGAAGGCATAACTATCTTTAAATCAGGAGCATGTCTTATGAATTTCTTTGGTTTTTCAAAAGAATGCAGTTCTCTTTTTATTCTTAAAAATTGATCTTCTTTTAGAGATTCTATTGCATTTATTAAATTAGAATCTGCTTCTAATGCAGATTTACCTTTAGTTATTTCTTTTGCAGTTGGCTTACGAAAATATTGGGATTTATTCATGATAAATATAGATAAAAGTTGGATAAAAATTCATGTGGTGTTATTCTTTACCACAAAATTTATAAATTATTATAATATTTGATAATATGGATACCAATCTATTGAAAGAAGTAGGATTGACAGAAATTGAAATAAAAGTTTATTTGATGCTATTAAAAGAAGGTAGTTCTCTTGCTGGTGAAATAGTAAGAAAAACAGGGCTTCATAGAAGAAGTATTTATGATTCTATTGAGAGATTGATTGAAAAAGGACTTGTTAGTTATATTAAGACAAATAACAGAAAATACTTTGAAGCTGTTGATCCTTCAAGACTTCTTGAAATTTTGAAAGAGAAAGAGGATAATCTAAAAAGCATTATTCCTGAACTTGAAGATTTTAAGAAAATTCCTAAGGAGAAAAAAGAAACCTTGTTTTTCAGAGGTAAACAAGCATTAAAAAGTGTATTTGATGATCAACTGAAAGAAGGAAAAGAAATACTAATTTTTGGAGATACAATAAATGTCAATGAAATCTTAAAGTATTATTTTTTTAAATTTGATAAGGAAAGAGTAAGAAAAAAGATATCAATTAGAATGATATTTGATGAATCTGCTAAGAATAATAAGGAATTAAGGAAAATTCCTCTTTGTAAGATGAAATTCATTAAAAATGGTTCTAAGAGCAATATGTCCACTTATATTTATAGTAATAATATAGCAATAGTTGTATGGTCTGAAAATCCACATGCTATCTTAATCAAAGAAAAGTCTGTTTCTGATGGTTTTAAAAGTTATTTTGAGTTTATTTGGAGGATATAATTAAAATCAAGAAATGTATCATTCATCGTAAGGACGCTGTCGCCTTTAGGCAACAGAGGATGTCACATTTTAGTGGCATTAACTGATAAGGAACAATTTTAATGAGAAACTAAAAACGACGAATTGGGGATGGCGATGGAAATACAACCAATTATGGAAAATATTATAAACTTGGATAAATACGCCTGATATATGGAGAATTTATTTTTAACCGACCAAGAGATTATAAAAATTTTTAAAGAACATCTTAAAATTGAAAGTAGAGTTATATCTGTAGAAGACCTATTTGGCATTAGAAATAGAACTCAGATTGATTATAGACCCTATTACCAGAGAAAATATGTTTGGAATAATGAAAAAGCAACTTATTTTATGGAAAGCATATTAATTGGTACTGAAATTCCACCTTTAATTTTTTTTCATGGTAACAACCAAATAGAGATTATTGACGGTAGACAAAGATTTGAAACAATAAAGAATTTTATGGAAGATAAACTAGTTTTAAATCCTAAGGGTTTAATGATATTAAAAAGTTTAGGAAAATTATCATTTTCAAAATTAAATAAAGATATATTAATTAGATTTTTAGATTCGAAAATCAGAGTGATTGATTTCAGGGTGATTAACGAACCTAAATTAGACCCCAAAAAAGAAGATTTGATTAAAAAGGAGATTTTTAGAAGATATAATTCTGGAATAACTCCTCTAAGAAGGTCTGATGTAGATAAGGCAACTTTTATAGATGACCCAATAACTAAAAAGATAAAAGAAAAATTTCAGAATGATGATACTTTTTATAAAAAGAATCTTGAATTATTTTTCCCAAAAAGAACGAATTATGAAGGTAAAGCTTTACTAGAAGAATTAATCTCAAAAATAAGGTTATTAACAGTTTTACATTTAATACCCATAAAATACTATTCTACTTTATCTAATAGAAAAGATATTATGAATATGTTCTATCATAAATATTCAGAGGAAGAAGAAAGTTTAGACTTATTTATGAGTGAATACGAAAAAAGAATAGAATATCTTTATTCAATTAAAAAAAACATAAATAATGTCTATTATAATCAATTAATATCTGAATGTATGTATTGGGTATTTGGAGTTATTGAAAATGAGGGATTTGCTTTAAAAGATATTTTAGATACTAAATTTTTAGAGGAGTTATCAAAAATATTTGAATCTAATATACAAATATTCTCTTTAGAAAATTCTCATTTTTATAAAGAATTTAACCAGAGACATAGATTTACTTTAGAAATCTTCGAAAAAAAATTGAAAAAGGATTTTAAAAACTATTTAGACTCATATAATGCCCGTGAAATTAGAGGAAATATTGATCTTGAAAAAGAGAACCTTAAAGAAGAGGTTATTGAAAGCTTGTTTATAACAAAACCTGCTCCTACAGATATTACTATTGAATCAATAAAAACTAAAATGCAGAGAGATAATTTTAGAGTGAGACCAATATATCAAAGAAATGAAGTTATGAATATAACTAAAGCTTCATCCTTAATTGAAAGTATACTATTAGATATAAAGTTACCCCCATTATTCGTTTATAAAAATTGTAATTCTGTTTATGAAGTTGTTGATGGGCAACAAAGAATTCTTGCAATTTTAGGATTTATTGGAGAAACATACAAAGATGAAAACGGAAATACTGCACAATCCAACAAACATGAATTTAAATTAAAAGAGTTAACAATATATAACGAACTAGAAGGACTTAAATTTAGGGATTTAGAGCAAAGATATCAAAATAAAATTTTAGATTTTAATTTATCTGTTGTTGAAATTGATTCAAAAATAAATGAAAATTTTAATCCGATAGATTTATTCATCAGACTCAATTCAAAACCTTATCCTATCAAAGAAAATACTTTTGAAATGTGGAACTCTTATGCTGATATAGATATAATCAAAAAGATTAAGGAAAATGTAAAAAAAGTTGAAGGTTGGTTTTATATTAGACAACCAAAAAATAATAACCGAATGGAAAATGAAGAATTATACACCACTTTAGCTTATATTGACCATATGCAAACTTTTAAGAATGAAAAAATTTCTAAAACAATTGATTTTCACAAAAGACAAGACCGTATAGCTTGTAGAATATCTGATAAAAAGTATATATCTAAATTACTCAGTCATTCTACCACTGGCGAAAAAGATAAAGATAATTTTCTTAATTCTATAAAAAACATTGAATTATTGATTTTAAAGATTCGGACACTATTAATTACATCTGATATCGATAAAGATAAATTAGATAGTTATCTAGAAAATGAATTAAATAGCTTATTTGGATTAAAATCTAGACGAAGGTTGCAAAATTTTTATTTCTTATACTCTATGATAAATGAAATTAATATAGAGATGATAAGAGAAAAAAGACAAGAGATTTTTCAAGATATTCAAAAAATTTATGAAAAACTAAATCAAGTTAAAGAGACTGAAAATGAAGATATTTATTTTGAGATTTTATCAAATTTGAGAGATAAATATGATTTAGATAAAAGAAAAGTGATATTGAATGATGATGAAAAA
Source organism: Nanobdellota archaeon (assembly GCA_018816585.1). Taxonomy (GTDB): domain Archaea; phylum Nanobdellota; class Nanobdellia; order SCGC-AAA011-G17; family JAFCDX01; genus JAHIVQ01. Next base: position 14,644 of record JAHIVQ010000045.1, on the reverse strand, counting down.
AAACAATTATTAAAAAATCAAAATAATATTTGCCCGATTTGTAGTTTATCTCTATTTTATGGGGAAAATATTGAAGTTGATCACATCAAACCAATATCAAAAGGTGGAAGAGATGATATTATTAATTTGCAGATGGTACACGCAGATTGTAATAAACGGAAAGGAAGTAAAATAATTATACCTTTAGTTAGTGAAGATAATAATTTTGAAGATGTAAAATCATATTTACAAAGATATGAAGATGAAAATCTAGAATTCAAATCTACTCTGCTTTGGAATATAATAGGTAAGTTAAAAGATAAGAAAATTGAAGAATCTGTTTTAAAAACAATAGCTGGATTTAATAATTCTGAAGGAGGGATATTATTAATTGGTGTTGATAATCAGAAAAATATTCTTGGTTTGAATTATGATTTACAAGAAGGTAATTTGTTAGATATAGATAAGTTTGAGATTCATCTAAGAAATATTATGGGTGAAAGATTAATAGTTGACGATGGATATATTTCAAAAAATGTAAAAATCAAATTTGAGTCAGTTGATGATAAAACAATTTGCATAATAAATGTCAAAAAAGGGAAGAAGCCAATATACACCAAAGATAACAAATTTTTTATTAGAAGTGGAAATTCAACAATTGAAATAGGAATAAACGAAGTCTATGAGTATATTAAAAATAGTTTCGAAAGTTAAAAATACTTAAAATATGATAAACTTAGTAAATTCTTTTGTAAAAGCAATAAAATAAATCCCTTTGGTAAAGACATTTAACGGGAATTAGTTTCAATTTATATTTTAACAACAAAAACCTTTATAAATATCCTAGTTACCAAAATTATACCCTACTGAATATATAAGCCGCTGATTCTAGAAAGATTTATAAATCGCTCATAAGGAAAAATACAAATGGGAAGAGCACACAAACCAAAGGCAGGATCAAGGCAGTTTCATCCTAAAGGAAGAGCTAAACGCCCGTATCCAAGAATAAGAAGCTGGGCTGATAAATCAGATGTAAAGCTTTTAGGTTTTGCAGGATATAAGGCAGGAATGACCCACATATCTGCTACAGATATTAAACAAACATCACCAACAAAAAATATGATTATTTCTATTCCTGCTACGATTATTGAGTGCCCTCCGTTAAAAGTTTTCTCAATTAGATTCTATAAAAATACTCCATATGGTTATTCTTTACTTACTGAACATTTAAATCCAAAATTAGACAAAAATCTTGAAAAAAGATTAAGAATGCCAAAGAAATTTAATAACAAAGAAATAAAAGATTTTGATAAATTAACATTATTAGTCTATACTTCTCCATCAATGACAGGAATTGGAAAGAAAAAACCTGAATTATTTGAATTAGCTGTTGGTGGTTCTGATAATGCTAAAATATTAGAGTACGCAAATTCATTATTAAATAAAGAAATAAGACTATCAGAAATCTTTAAAGAAAATTCTTTTGTTGATATACATTCTGTTACAAAAGGAAGGGGTTTTCAGGGACCTGTAAAAAGATTTGGTATAACTTTGAAATCACACAAGTCAGAAAAAAAACGTAGAAGTCCTGGTAATTTAGGACCATGGACACCTAAAAAAGTAAATCCAAATGTTCCACAGCATGGCCAGTTAGGATATGCATCAAGAGTTGAATATAATAAATTTATCTTGGCAATAAATCCTGATTTCATTAAAAAAACTAATTTATCTCATTATGGGGATATAAAAAATGATATTTTATTAGTAAAAGGAGGAATTCCTGGAGCCAATAGAAGATTAGTAAGAATAATAGACTCTTTAAGATCAAATAATAAAAAACCAATGCAGATACAAATTACAAAATGAAAGCAGATATATTAAGTTTAGAAGGAAAAAAAGTAAAGAGCATTGATTTACCTAATCAATTTTCTGAAGAATACAGGCCTGATTTAATTAAAAGAGCAGTTTTTGTAATATTTTCAAATAATAGACAGCCATATGGTGCATTTGAGAGAGCAGGAAAACAGCAATCAGCTAAACTATCAAGAAGAAGACATAATTACAAAGGAGCTTATGGTATAGGAATTTCAAGATCTCCAAGAAAAACAATGTGGAGACGTGGAGTTCAGTTTGGTTGGGTTGGTGCTTATGCTCCATTTACTGTTGGAGGAAGAAGAGCTCATCCACCAAAGCCAGAAAAGATATGGAGTCAAAAAATAAATATCAAAGAAAGAAGAAAGGCAATAAGAAGTGCAATAGCAGCAACTGCATTAAAAGAATTGCATACTAATTATGAAGTTCCTTTTATTTTAGAAAATAAATTTGAAAACATGGAAAAAACAAGAGATGTTGAAAGTTTATTTAAAACTCTTAATTTATTTGGTGAATTAGAAAGATGCAAAGATAAAAAAGTAAGAGCAGGAAAAGGAAAATTAAGAAATAGAACTTACAAGAGAAAAACAGGGGTATTAATTGTTGTTTCAAAGGATTGCAAGTTAATGAATACTGCTTCAAACCTGCCTGGTGTCGATATTGTTAAAGTACAAAATCTTAATGCTTCAGTATTAACAAAAGGAGTTGAATTTTCAAGATTAGTATTGTACACTGAAGGAGCAATTGAAAAATTAAAAAATGAAAATTTATTTACAAATGATATTAAACATGAAGAAGTGAAAGAAGAAATCAAAGAAGAAAAACCTAAAAAAATAGAGTCAAAAAAAACAGAAAAAAAAACTGAAGAAAAACCAAAAATAAAAAAATCTACTGTTAAAAAAGTAAAGAAAGAGGATAAAAAATGAAAGATATAATTAAATATCCACTTACAACAGAAAAAGCTGTTAAGTTAATTGAATCAGAAAACAAATTATTGTTTGTAGTGGATTTGAATGCATCAAAAAAAGAAATCAAGGAAAGTTTAGAAAAAATGTTTAAAATCAAGGTTGTAAAAGTAAACACTTTAATAACATCAGATGGTGAAAAGAGAGCTTATGTAAAATTAGCTCCTGAAACACCAGCAATGGATGTTATAACACAATTAGGATTAATGTAAAATGGGACATAATTTACTTCAACAAAGGCGTGGAAGAGGAACTTCAATTAGATTTTTCGCTCCAAGTTTCAGATATTTTGGGAAAGTTAAATACAGAAAATATGATGATATGGAAAAAAATGAACTTGTTAATGGAAAAATTGTAAATTTAGTAAATTGTCCTGGTCATTCAGCACCTTTAATGGAAGTTAAATATGATGATGGAGAAACAGCAATATTAATAGCACCAGAAAATATTTTTGTAAATCAATTAGTATCATCAGGATCAAAATCAGAGATTAAATATGGAAATACACTTCCATTGAAAAATATTCCTGCTGATGCTTCAGTATATTGTTTGGAAATAACACCTGGTGATGGAGGAAAATTAGTAAGAACTCCTGGAACATATGCAAGAATAGTTGCATCAACACCAGAAAAAATTTCTATTAAACTTCCATCAGGTAAAATAAAAGATTTTTCTCCTGAATGCAGAGCAACTATTGGTGTTATTGCAGGTACAGGAAGAAAAGATAAACCATTTGTTAAAGCAGGAAAAAAATATCATGCAATGAAAGCAAAAAATAGAGTATATCCTATAGTATCTCCTGTTAAAATGAATCCAATTGACCATCCATTTGGTTGTGGTCGTGCTAAAAATATGGGAAGATCAGCTATTCCTAGAAGAGGAGCACCTCCAGGTGCAAAAGTTGGTTTAATAAGAGCTAGAAGAACAGGAAGGAGAAGATAATGCCAAAAGAATTTATTTACAAAGGAAAAAAATTAGAAGATATGCAAAACATGTCTTTAATTGAATTATCAAAAATACTTACAGCAAGACAAAGAAGATCATTAAAAAGAGGATTAAATGAAGTACAAAAAAATTTCCTTTTAAAATTAAAAAGACCATCTAACAAACCAGTAAAAACACACTGCAGAGATTTAATTGTTCTGCCTGAGATGGTTGGAAAATTAGTTCAGGTTTATAATGGAAAAATATTTGTTCCAGTATCTTTAACAGATGAAATGATAGGTCATTATTTAGGAGAATTTGCATTAACAAGACAAAAAGTTAAACACTCAGCACCAGGAATTGGAGCAACAAAATCCAGTGCTGCAGCATCTGTGAAATAAAATGAATGAAATAGCAAAACTAAATGCAAAGGATTTGAGGATTTCAACTAAACAGAGTATTGAAATCTGCGATTTTATTAGATTTAAGAATCTAAGTACAGCTAAAGATATACTTGAAAGAGTAATGAAGAAAAAAATGGCTATCCCATTCAAGAGATTTAATAGAGATTTAGGGCATAAGCACGGAATTGCTTCTGGATCTTATCCTATGAATGCTTCACTAGCAATATTAAAATTATTAAAAGGTGTTGAAGCAAATGCAGAAAATGTAGGATTAAATAAAAATGAATTATATATCTCAAAATTAATGGCTAATAAAGGTTCAACACAATGGCACTTTGGTAGAAAAAGAAGAAGACAGATGAAAAGAACAAATATTTACCTTGAAGTTGCAGAAAAAATAAAAAATAATCCAGTTAAGGTGAAAAAATGATAGAAAGACAGATAATTGCACAAAAGATGAAAGAGAAACAAATTGAAGAATTTATTTTTTCATACTTGAATAAAGCAAGTTATTCACATACTGAACTTCAAAGAACTCCATTAGGAGAAAAAATAATTATTTATACTTCACGTCCTGGTCTTGTTGTTGGAAGACGTGGTTCTAATATACAAGAATTGACAATTTTGTTAAAGAAAAAATTCAATATGGAGAATCCACAGATAGAAGTTTCAGAAATTCCAAATCCAAGTCTTAATACAAATTCAGTTGCAAAAAGAATTGTTTCATCCTTCGAAAAATTTGGTCCTAAGAGATTTAAGTCAGTTGGTTATAAAGTTCTTGAGGATGTAATAAATGCTGGTGCTCTTGGAGCAGAGATTGTTATCTCTGGAAGAGGAGTTCCAAGTACAAGAGCAAAATCCTGGAGATTTTCAGCAGGTTACTTAAAAAAATCAGGAGACATATCTCAAAATCATATTAATTATGGATTTGCTGTAGCTAATTTAAGATCAGGATCAATTGGAATAAAAGTAAAAATATTGCAGAGTGATGTAAGATTACCTGATAAAATAATATTGAAAGAAAATGTAGAGATAAAAGAAATTCCAATAAAAATTGAAGCTATAAAAGAAGAAAAAACTGAAAAGAGAGAAGAAAAATCAAAAAAAGAAATTAAAGTTAAAAAAGAAAAACCAAAAAAAGTTGATGAAAGACCAGAAGTTAAAGAACAAGAGGTTAAAAAATGAAAATAAAAGAATTAAGAAAAATGGATGAAAAGATTCTCGAATCAAAGATTACTGAAATTAAAAAGGATTTAATGAAATTAAATGCACAGGTTGCTACAGGCACAACACCAGAAAATCCAGGAAGAATAAGATCATTAAAGAAAACAATTGCAAAAATTTATACTTTACAAAATGAAAAATCAAAGGAGGTAAAATCTAAGTGAATATTACATGTGAGAAATGCGGTTTGCCCAAAGATATATGTGCTTGTGAGGTTATTGCCAAAGAAGATCAAAAAATAATAATAAGGCAAGTAGAGCGTAGTTATGGTAAAGCAATAACACTTGTTGAAGGAATAGATCAGAAAAGTGTACATATGAAAGAGTTAGCAAAACAATTAAAGCAAAAATTTGCTTGTGGAGGAACTTTCAAAGAAGGTAGAATAGAATTACAAGGCAAGCACAAAAACAAAGTTAAGGATGAATTAATCAAACTTGGATTTAGTTCAGACACAATAGAAGTGATATAAATGTCTAACCTAAAATATGAGTTTATCGGTTCATATATTGAAGTGATAGACTCAAAAAATAAAAGTCTGATTGGACTCAAAGGAAAAATAGTTGATGAGACTCGAAATATAATAACAATCAAAACAAGCAAAGGAGAAAAAAAATTAATAAAAAACAGCATGAAATTTAGATTATATCTTAAAAATAATACAATTGAAATAGAAGGTAAAAAAATAGTATGTAAACCAGAGGATAGGTTAAAAAAATGAAAAAACAAGAAGTAAAAACTGAAGCTGTAAATTGTAATGATCAACATTGCCCTTTTCATAGTACCTTGAGTACAAGAGGAAGAGTGTTTGTTGGTAATGTAATAAAAAGAAATGTCCATAAAACAGCAACAGTCTCTTGGCCAAGAACATTCTATCTTACAAAATATGAGAGATATGAAAAAAGAAGAAGTAAAGTTAAGGTACATATTCCTGATTGCCTTAATATAAATGTAGGAGATAAAGTAAAAATAATTGAATGTTCACCAATATCAAAAACAAAAAATTTTGTAATAATTGAGGTATTAAAATGAAATCACTAAAATCAAATATGACTTATGGATTGCAGAAAGGATCTTTAGTTCCAACTTGTGATAATTCCGGAGCTAAGTTAATTAGAATAATTTCTGTATATGGAGCAAAGACAACAAGGGGAAAAAATATGCAGTGTGGTGTTGGAAATTTAATTAATGCATCTGTTGTTGATGGAAATCCTGAGATGTTAAAACAAGTTGTATATGCAGTTATTGTTAGGCAGAGAAAAGAATACAAAAGGCCTGATGGTACAAGAATCAAATTTGAAGATAATGCAGCAGTTGTATTAAAAGATGAAAAAGGAAACCCAAAAGGGACTATACTTAAAGGAGCGATAGCTAAAGAGATTGCAGAAAGATGGACTGCTGTTTCTAAGTTAGCTAATATATTAGTATGAAAAAAAGATTTTCAAAAAGTTGGATTAAAAGTACACAGAAAAGAAAGCAAAGAAAGTATAGAAGAAATGCTCCATTACATATTGTTGGAAAGTTCATGAGTGTACATTTATCAAAAGAATTAAGAAAGAAATATGGAAAAAGATCAATTAGAGTAAGAAAGGGAGATAGTGTTAAAATAACTCGCGGACAGTTCAGAAAAAAAACAGGAAAAGTAGTTGATGTCAGTCTTACAAGAAGAAAAGTTTACATTGAAGGTATTCAGCAGATAAAAAAAGATGGTACAAAATCATTTTATCCTTTGGAGCCATCAAATTTGATGATAACTTCATTAGAGTTAGGAGATAAAATAAGAAAAGAGAAACTGGAGAAGAAAAATGCACCTTAAAAGAATAGCAGCACCAAGAAATTGGTCAATAAACAGGAAAGAAAGAAAATTTATAGCAAGACCTATGCCTGGCCCGCATGGATTAAATAATGCAATAACTCTTAGTATATTAATAAAAGAATTTTTGAAGCAAGCTAAAACCAAGAAGGAAGTTAATTATATATTAAATAATAAAAAACTGCTTGTAAATAAAATAGCAAGGAATGATTACAGATTCCCTGTTGGATTAATGGATATAATTGAGATACCTGAATTAAAAGAAAGTTATATTATATTATATAATAAAAGGGGAAAATTCATATTAAATCCAATAAAAGACTCAAATGTAAAATTATGCAAAATAATTAATAAAAAAATAGTTAATGGTGGAAAGATACAAATTAATCTTAATGATGGGCGTAATATTTTACTTGATAAAAATGATTACAATACAGGAGATACACTTGTTTTTGATCTCACAACTAAAAAAGTAAAATCACATATTAAGATGGAAAAGGATGTAATAGTTTATTTATCTGCAGGTACATATGTAGGAAATTTTGGTAAATTACAAAAAGTAGAAAAAGGAAATGGACTAGAAGAACCAAAAATAACTTTTTCATTGAATAATCATGTTTATACAACACTGAAGAAATATGCATTTGTTGTTGGAAAAGAAAAATCATTAATTGGAATAGAAAATGAATAAAATGCAAGATATTAGGATAGAGAAAATAACACTAAATATAGGTGTTGGTGGAGCAGGAGATAAATTAGAAAAAGCTTCAAAATTATTAAATTATATAACTAACAAAAAAGTTGTACAAACTGAAACCATGAAGAGAATTCCAACTTGGAATGTAAGACCTCATCTTAAATTAGCTACAAAAGTTACACTAAGGAAAAAAGAAGCATATGATTTTCTTGTAAAATGCTTAAATGCGGTTGGAAATAAATTATCTGATAGAAAATTTGATGATTATGGAAATTTTTCATTTGGTATTCAGGAGTATATTGATATTGATGGAATTGAATACAATGCACCGTTGGGTATGTTTGGCTTTGATGTTGCAGTCACTTTAGAAAGGCCAGGATTTAGGATTAAAAGAAGAAAAATATCAAAAAAGAAAATACCTACAAAAACAAAAATAACAAAAAAAGAGGCTATAGAGTATATTAAAAAAGAATTTGGAACAAAAATAGGAGAAGAAGAATGAGTTATAGCAATTATAAAAAAGGATTAGATCAATTGAAGTCAAAACCAGAAATGCATAAAAAGTTTTTGAAGCATAATGCTCCAAAACCAAGAAAGTTTGGAAAATCTCTTAGTGAATGCAAGAGATGTGGACGTATAGGCGCGCATGTTGGGAAATATAAAATGCATTTATGTAGACAATGTTTTAGGGAGGTAGCTAAATCTTTAGGATTTAAAAAATTTAATTAAAATGGCAACTAACGATACACTTGCAAATGCACTTTCAAAAGTGTTGAATGCAGAAAAGAAAGGAAAGTTTATATGTATAATCAGACCTTCATCAAAATTCAATAAAAATGTGCTTGATATAATGCATGATAATAATTATATTGGATCATTAAAAGTAGTTGAAGATGGAAAAGGTGGGTATATAGAAATAAATCTTCTTGGTAATATTAATAATTGTGGGGTTATAAAGCCAAGATTCTCTGTAAAATATGATGAATTCGAAAAATTTGAGAAAAGATTTTTACCTGCTAAAAACTTTGGTATATTACTAGTTTCAACTCCAAAGGGTTTGATGACGCATACAGAAGCACAAAAAAATAAACTTGGAGGAAGAGTAATTTCTTATTGCTATTAAAATGAAAAAAATACTTTCCAAAAGGTCTGAAATAAAAATACTTGAAGGTGTTGAAGTTTTGATAGAAAATTATACTATAAAACTTAAGGGACCAAAAGGAGAATCTGAAAGAAATTTTTTAAATCCTAGAATAAAAATAGAAAAAAAAGAAAATTCGATTTTAGTTACACCTTCAAATAAAAAAATAACTAAAGAAGATAAAATGTTTGTCAATAGCACAATATCACATATAAAAAATATGATTAGTGGAGTGTTAAATGGGTATGAAGCAAAATTAAAAATTTGTTCAGGACACTTCCCAATATCAGTTTCAATAGATAATAAAATGATGACTATAAAAAATTTCCTTGGAGAAAAAATCCCAAGAAAAGCAAGTATAAGTGATGATGTGAGTGTAAAATTAAATGGAGATATTGTTACAATTACTGGTTGTAATAAAGAGGAAGTTGGTCAAGCTGCAGCAACAATAGAAAGAGCATGCAGGATAAATAACAGAGATAGAAGATTATTTCAGGATGGAATTTGGATAACTCAATCTTCTGAAGAGATAAAAAAATGAAAGAACTACTAAAATTCAAAATAAATAGAAAGAAGAAAAAGCCTAATTTTGTTAGGTCTGATGCTAATAGATATAAAAGATTCAAGAGCTGGAGAAAACCAAGGGGAATGCATAATAAATTAAGAAGGCGTGTTAGGGGACATGTTCATGTTCCAAAGATAGGTTATGGCTCTCCTGTTTTAGTAAGATTCTTGAGAAAAGATGGTTTAATTCCTTTACTAATAAATAATATTAATGGTCTTAAAAATATTGATCACACTAAAAATAGTGTAATAATTGGAAAAATAGGATTAAAAAATAAATTAGAAATAATAAAAAAATGCATTGAATCAAAATTTGTAGTTGTAAATATTAAAAATCCAGACAAATATTTAGAAGAGCAAAAAAAATTAATTGAAGAAAAAAAGAAATTAAAAGCAGAAAAGAAAACTAAAAAAGAAAAATCAAAAGAAGCTCTTGAGAAAAAAGCCAAAGAGAAGGAAGAGAAAAAAGAAGAGCCTGAAACAAAGAAAAAAAGTACAGAAGAGCTTATAAAAGAAGATATGAAAAAAAGTCTTCCCGGAGATAAAAAATGAATACAAAAATGCAGAAAAATCTTGCTTTAAGAATGCTTGGAATTGGCAAGAGAAGAATTAAAATAAATCCAGATCATTTTGAAGAAGTAAAGGAAGCTATAACAAGATCAGATATAAAATCACTTATAAAAAATGGCTCAATTGTTAAACTCCCCGCGAGAGGAATATCAAGAAGCAGAGCAAGACATATAATGAATCAAAAAAGAAAGGGAAGAAAATCTGGAAAGGGTTCATTAAAAGGTAAGAGAACAGCAAGACTTTCAAGAAAGACAGAATGGATAAATAAAGTAAGGTCACAGAGAGATTATTTGAAAGATCTGAAGAAAAAAAGTCTTTTGTCTACAATAAATTACAGAATTTTAAGGAAAAAAATAAAAGGAGGATTTTTCAGAAGTGTAAGACACGTAAGATTGTTCATAGATGAATATAATCTGATTAAAAAAGATGGCAACTAAAAATTATACAGTAAAATACAGAAGAAAATTAAATGGCAAGACCGATTATAGAAATAGATTATTATTATTGAAATCAATGAAAACAAGATTAGTAATAAGAAAATCCCTTAACAATATTCATGTTCAGTTTGTTAGTTTTGACAAATCAGGAGATAAAATAGTTGCAGCTGCTAACAGTAAAGAGCTTGAAAAGAAGTATGGCTGGAAATTTAGTACTGGAAATGTACCTGCAGCTTATCTTACAGGATATTTATGTGGAATAAAAGCAAAGCATAAAAATATAAAAGATGCGATTGTTGATTTAGGATTGCAAAATACAGGAGAAAGATTATACGCTGTACTAAAAGGGGTTCTTGATGCAGGTATTAATGTACCTCATTCAAATGAAATAATACCAAAAGATGATAGGATTTATGGTATTCATATAACAAATTTTGTAAAAAGTGCACCAAAAAATCAATTTTCAAAAAATAAACCAGAGAATATTAAAACTGTTATTGAAGATATAAAAAATAAGATAAACAGGAGTTAAAATGCCAGAAATAAAAAGAACAAGAGCAAGAGAAAAACAGCAAGATCCAAATAAGCCAGTAACAGAAGAATTGGTTGTAGAGGATGTTGTAGAAGTAAAACCTGAAGAAGAAGTTAGTGTAGAAGTAGAGAGAGGAATAACTGTAATTGAAAGAGAATGGAAACCTAAAACAGAACTTGGTAAACTTGTTGCTTCAGGAGAAATAACAAATATGGATCAGGCTCTTTCAAGTTCAAGACCTCTTTTAGAGTCAGAAATTGTTGATCAACTAATGCCTAATTTAGAAAGTGCATTGTTAACTATTGGACAATCAAAAGGTAAATTTGGTGGTGGAAAGAGAAGCATATGGAAGCAAACCCAGAAAAAAACTAAAGAGGGTAATAAACCTAAATTTGCAACTTGTGTTGTTGTAGGTAATAGAGATGGATTTGTTGGATTAGGTTATGGTAAAGCAAAGGAAACAATGCCTGCAAGAGAAAAGGCAATAAAAAATGCTAAATTAAATCTTATTTCAGTTAAAAGAGGATGTGGTTCATGGGAGTGCGGTTGTAATGAATTTCACACAATACCATTTAGTGTTAGTGGAAAGTGCGGTTCTGTAAAAATTAAATTAAAACCAGCTCCAAAAGGTACTGGAATACTTGCAGAGTCACAGGTAAAATTAATACTTGAGTTAGCAGGAATACAAGATATTCGTTCAAAAGCATTTGGACAGACAAGAACAAAAATAAATTTAGTAAGGGCTTGTTTTGACGCACTTAAAAATATTACAAAAACAAAGGTAAAATCAATTTAAAAAAATGAAAAGAATAGCTGTAATACAAGTTAGAGGAGGAATAAACATGAAGAAAAAGGTAAAGGATACTCTAAACCTTTTAAGATTATATAAAAAAAATTCATGTTCAATAATAAGCGATAATCCTTCTTATATAGGAATGCTTGATTTAATAAAAGATTTTATTACATGGGGGGAATTGAATAAAGAAACCTGTGCTTTATTATTAAAAGAAAGAGGAAGACTTCCTGGAAATACAAAATTAAGTGAAGAATATATAAAAAAATCAACTAATTTAAGCATTGATCAATTTGCAGATGAATTTATTAATAATAAAAAAGAGTTAAAGGATGTTCCAGGATTAAAATCATTTTTCAGATTAAAGCCACCTGTTCATGGTTTTGAAAAAAAAGGTATTAAAAATCAATTTAGTATGGGTGGTGCTTTAGGTTATAGAAAAGAAAAAATAAATGAGCTCATAAAGAGAATGGTATAAAATGGTAGTAATAAGAAAAAAGAAAAATATAAAGCAAAGAGCAGGAAGCACTCATGGATGGGGTAGCCATAGCAGGCATAGAGGTGCTGGTAATCGTGGTGGTGTTGGTATGGCTGGTTCTGGTAAAAGGGCACATCATAAAAAAATGCATATTCTAAAATATTATGGGCAGGAATATTATGGAAGGCATGGATTTACTAGTTTGAAGAAAAAGACAAATGTCAAGGAAAAAGCAATTAATCTTGGTGAGATAGAATTAAAATTAAACAAGCTTGGAAAAAAGGAGGGAGATCATTTTATTGTAAATCTTAAAGAACATGGATATACTAAAGTTCTTGGAACAGGAGAAATAAAAAATAAGTTAAAAATAATATGTGATTCTTTTTCTAAAAATGCAAAAGAAAAAATAGAAAAAGCAGGTGGAGAAATAGTAGCATGAGTATTGTTGATAATATTTTATCATTTATACCTGATGTTATAGGTCCTTTACAAAAAAAGCTTTCTTTCAATGAAAAATTAAAGTGGACACTAATAAGTTTAGTAGCATTTTTCTTATTATCAGTTATTCCTTTATATGGACTTGGTCCAAACAATCTTGCTAATTTTGAACAATTATCAATAATTTTAGGAGCAAGCTTCGGTTCAATAATGTCTCTAGGTATTGGTCCTATTGTAACTGCATCTATTGTACTTCAATTATTGAATGGTTCTGGAATTATACATTTTGATACATCAACAAAAGAAGGAAGAGTAAGATTCCAGGGAGTTCAAAAATTATTATCATTATTTTTCATTGTATTTGAATCAATTATATATATTTTTATGGGTGGATTGGCACCAAAAGCAGATTTAGTGGGTGCGCAATACTTTTTCATGCAATGGATATTAGTTGCTCAGTTAATTCTTGGAGGCCTTATTGTATTATATCTTGATGAGGTAATGCAAAAATGGGGATTTGGATCTGGTGTAAGTCTTTTCATAGCAGCTAATGTATCAATGGAAGTTTTTGTAAGAGCATTATCACCATTAACAACAACAGGTGTATGGGCATTTGGTTCTGGACAAGCTCCTATTGGAGCACTTTGGGTATTTTTACTTTCATTAAGTTCAGGAGATCCAACTGGGGCAATACTTGCTTTATCAATGATTATTGCTACAATAGTGGTGTTTTTAATAGCAATATATTTCCAAGCTATGAAGATAGAGATTCCACTAAGTTTTGGAAGAATAAGAGGGCATGGAATAAGATGGCCATTGCATTTTTTATACACTAGTAATATTCCTGTTATCTTAATTGCTGCACTTATTGCAAATATTCAGTTGGTTGCAAAACTGCTCGAGAATTGGGGTCGTCCAATACTTGGAACATTTATTGGAAATACTCCTGCAACTGGTTTTATAATGTGGATTCACGCGCCAAACATGATACAAGCAATAATTACAGGTTCTTTCAGCTGGGTGAATATAGGGCAAGCAGGCATTTATATTTTATTTTTTATAGTGGGTTCTGTTATATTCGCATTATTTTGGATGCAAACCTCAGGAATGGATGCTGCTTCTCAGGCAAAGCAAATAATGAGCTCTGGATTGCAGATACCTGGTTTTAGAAGGGACGAAAGAGTTCTTGAAGCAATACTAAAACGTTATATTATTCCATTAACAGTCATGGGTGGAATTGCTGTTGGTATACTCGCTTCAATTGCTGATTTGTCAGGAGCTCTTGGACGTGGAACAGGTATATTGTTAGCTGTAATGATAATTTATAGATTGTACGAGGATATTGCAAATCAGCATATGATGGATATGTATCCTGCTTTAAGAAAAATGATGGGTAAATAAAATGAGTTTATATGATACACTAAAAATATTTAATTTTATTCTAGATCCAATATTTGGATTTCTGTTAAATCTTCCTCCATTTTGGGGAATACTGATAATTTCATTGATTGTTACTTTAATCAGTACAGTGATATACAAAAAAATGACTGATCAGGAAGTTCTTAAAACAATAAAAGAAGATATGAAAAACTTAAGGAAAGAAATGAAAGAATTCAGTCATGATGCAGCTAAAGTAGCTGAATTGCAGAAAATTTCAATGCAAAAATCAATGATACAAATGAAGGAATCATTCAAGCCAATGTTAGTTACTTATATTCCAATGTTAATAATATTTGCATGGCTTTTTACACATTTAACTTATTATCCTATAATGCCTGATGCTAATTTTAGCATGAATTTAACATTTAAAGATGAT
>JAHIVQ010000044.1 GCA_018816585.1 Nanobdellota archaeon | reverse complement strand
ACGAAATAAATGTTGTTCGAATTAGTTCCAAAAATTACTTCAACAGGTGGTCCCTCTTCAAGCTCACTTAAATTTTCTATATATAAATCCATATATAATTTTCTTCCATAGAAATTCATAGAGCTTATTGTCTTGTTATACACAATATAATTATTTGCTGTTCCATTCTTGCCCATATCTATTGAATATAAACCCTCTGTCTTTTCAGTATCATTCAAGCTTGGATTTTCTGCATTAACTGAATTTATCCATCCTGTTATAGAATCGCATGAATTTATTGTTTTATGTTCTAAATATAATAATTTAATCTGCTGAGAACTTAAACTTCTATTAAATATCATTACATCATCTATTGAACCATTAAACCAGTAAAGATTAGCTTCTGTATATGATCCAATATAAAATTTATTGCTGGATGAAGGTATTGATGAAGAAATGCAACTTCTGTTGATTCCATCAACATACAAGCACATTTTAGTATCATTATGCATACATATAATATGATACCATGTATTGATTGTTATTGGATATCCTGCAGTACTTAATCCATTCCAGCAATAAACCTGATCAGATGTATCTGTATACATTTCATATCCATAATCACCCTGTCCCATTGGAGCATCATATGTAGACCCATCATTTGCAATGCTGCTCCATTTTATCCATCCACCATAAGTTAGATTAGTTCCTGTTAATATTTTTGATGATAAATTTATGAAATCATTAATTCCATCAAACTGGTATGCTCCAAAATTATCATGCCCTCCTGTTGAATTCCAATAAGCACTTGAAACAACTCCATTATTGTTGAATCCAGAATAATCTTTAGTATATGATGAAGTGGACCCACCTTCAAAAGGCATGTTCAATAATTGAATTGATTTGTTATTAAGATACCAGTTAGTTATGTTTTTTACGTTACTTGAACTTGTAACAGTCCAGTATGTAGTTAAGTTGGCATTTGTTGTATTATTCGGATTGTCTGAAGCATTTAATATAACATCAGATACCTGCAATGCAATTGAGGAATAATAAATCAGTTTGCTTGGTGCATGCTTTGGCCCCTGTTCATAATAATAAGTTATATTTTTGTCTGAACTGTTAATATTCAACAAATTACCAATTTTATTGTAAAGATAAGTAAAATTAAATATCACTCCTTCAGAAGAATTCTTCTTAATTGATGTTAACAACCTGTTTAAGTTATCATAAGTCATTGATTCTGTTGTTGAATTTATCATGTTGCTTATTGTAATTATATTATTTGTATCATCATAAGTATAGTTTAATTTTTGTTTATCATTTGTTGTTATTCTTGTTAACCTTATTCTTTTGTCATAAGTATAATTAGTTGTAATATCATTAAAGAATGTCTTGTTATTTGGCTTGTCAAATTCATTGTATTTTATGTCTGCAATATTGTTTATTGAACCTAGTAAATTCTGGTTATTATAAGTATAATTAATCTTTAATCCATTAGGAGTCACCTCTGAAAGAATATTATCTGATGAGGTATAAGTTATATTTGTCATAAAAAGATTGTTGTTTATTATTTTTATTTCCTTTATTTTTCTTAACTTATCATCATAAGTGTAGTTTATTGTTGTATTTGTTATTCCATCATAAATTCTTACCTGTGAGAGTGTATTATTTTTGCCTATATCATAAATATAAGTTATATTTGATATTGATGTATTCTTCTCTACAATCCTGTTAAGTGAATCATATTTCATTGAGGTAATGATTCCTTTTGCATCAACCTGCACTATCAAGTTTCCAGTTTTATCATAAGTATAATTCCACTGCCCTAGATCAGGATCATTTGACTGTATTTTTCTTCCCAAGCTGTCATAAGTGAAGTTAAATATATTTCCCTGAGAATCATTTATAATTACTAATTCTCCTGTTGGAATATATTCATAATTAGTTATATAAATATCATTGCCATTAAATTCACTTATGTTTGTTATCCTGTTGAATACATCAAAGTAATATGTTATCCTGTTGTTATTTTCATCATAAACACTTGTATTCCAGTGGTCATAGACAAATTCTTTTTCACTATCATCTGGGTTTATTATTTTTCTAATTCTATCTATAATATCATAACTATAAATAGTTGAATTTGCATTTGAATCAGGTGTTGTATAGCTGTTGCTGAATGCTGCTGTATAAGGGTTTGTCTGCCTTATTATTCTTGTAAGATTATCATAAAACATATCCTGAACTATCTGCTTTGATGGATCTTCAGCATCTTTTTTTACTTGTATCACATTTCCAAAGCCATCATAGAATGTGCTTGTATTGAAGGTGTCTGGTCTGCCTGATTCCATTCTCTGGCTTATTTCTATTTTTTCTGGGGGGATTCCATCAAATGTATAATTATATTCTTTTGTTGGGTAGGATGCTGAATCTAGTGGCTGTATTTCTTTTAATGGCCTGTAAAACCGGTCATAAGTATAATTAGTTTTTACTCCATTTGAATCTACTGAATATAATAAGACTCCTGAGCCAAGATCATAGCTGTAATTTGTTATATGAGATTTTGAATCTTTTACCTGGTCAACATAAGTGTAAGTTGTGTCTGTCCTTCCATAAATATAGCTTATATTATTTCCATTTGGATCAGTCTGATTCACTATATTTCCATAAGAATCATAAGTATAATTTGTAACTGCATTATTTCCTGCATTTATCCAGTCTTCTTTTCCAGTTAAACTTCCATTTACAGGTGCATCTCCATAATTCAGTCCATCATATGTAAAGAAAGATTCTCTTATCTTATTTCCATTTGCATCATTTATATAAGAGTGCTTTAATTTACTGACAATCCAGTTATTTGTATTATATAAATATTCAAAGTATTGGTAGTATTCATCTCCATCAATATCAACATCACCCAAATTATTTGTAGAATTTATATTTCCATAAGAATCATAATAATTTGTTGTATTTTTTATTTTTGGATTATTTGAATTTCCATCATAAGAATATTCTGCTATTCCTCTTAATTCTTTTACGAAGTATCCTGAAACAGGTGTTCCATTCCATAAATATTCTATTTTTTTATAAATATTATTTTGGTCATCATAAATTTCTGTCTTGTATATCTCTCCATAAGTCACATTATCCTGCTTGTAATAATTAATTGTTTTTGTCTTGTTTGGATTTATATTTTCTACAACATTAAATCCTTTGAATTCTTTGTTTCTATAATCATAAAATCCTCCAGTATAATTATACTGGTCAATTGATTGTATATTATGAGAATCTGTCATTTTATTATCTTTAGTTACATTCTTAACTAACCATAAATTAAATCCTAAATCATTAAGATTATCAGTTCCTGTATTATTCAAGGATGTAGATGTAATATAATCAATAGATATAATACCACCAAACTCATTTGTAATATTATTTAATAAATAAGGTTTTGAATTATTATTAATCCATGTTAAATTATACCATCCACTCTGTACATATCCTCCTCTTCCATCACCTCTTATTATATCAGGAAGTCCATTTCCATTTATATCCATTATTCTAATTCCTGAATCATAGCACTGCCCATCATCAGATCCAGGTCCGATAAAACATTGATCATTATTAGTGCCTGGACCACACTTTATTTTCCAGTTAGTATCATCATTCCATCCATTGCCATTATTAATCCATACCTTGTAGTAATAATAAGGACCATAAGGATAAGGACTTCCATCAGAATAAACTATATCAATAAGTCCATCACCATTAACATCAGCCATTCTTGTGGCCCCTCCTTTACCATTACAAACACTATCAATTGGATCTCCAGCTTGAACAAAACAACCGCTTGTTCCGCCTCCAGTGCAACCTGGACTTATCCAATTTTTATTTTCTACCCAACCAGTACCGTTATTAATAAAACTACCAGATGATGGAGAGCCCTGACCATTTGCTTTAAAAAAATCTGGAAGCCCATCTCCATTTAAATCTATTAATTTAGCACCCTCTATTCCAAGACCAAATTGAGTGTTTTCAACAATACAACTGTCAAATGTTGATGTACTATAATCACATTTTGGAACTTTCCAATTGGTGTTTACTACCCATCCAGTACCATTATTGATCCATATCTTAGTAGATGGTAAATCTCTCCCATTTGATTTTACTATATCAGCAAATCCATCTCCATTAATATCTTCAATTACTAATCCATTTGACTTGCATTCTGCTGGGGGTATCAAAAAACATCCACTTGTATCACCACCAGTACAACCTGGAACTAACCAGTGTGAATCTTCATTCCAGCCAGTGCCATTGTTAATATAAGTTTTAGTTTGTGATCCAGAAGTTACACATGGATTTGCCTTTACAAAATCAGGCAAACCATCACCATTAACATCTGCTAAAATAGCTCCTTCATCACAATAACCATGACTGTCTGCTTGTAAAAAATAATCTGGAACTTGCCAATTATAATTTCTTACAAATCCAGTTCCATTATTTATCCAAACTGCTTGAGCTGGTGCATTATCACAAGAATTAGCTCTTACCAAATCAACTAAACCATCTCCATTAATATCTGAAATTCTGATTCCATTATCATCTCCACCACTTCTTGCAAAACATCCTGTATACCCGCTTGAATTGCAGTCTGGGGCTTGCCATATCTTGCCTTCATAATTCCAATTTTTTTGTGTCAAATTATTATAAGAAAATTTAGTTGCGGGCAAAGCTGTTGAATTATCACTTCCATATTTTGTTATATTTACTAAAAAAGTTTTTGTATTTAAATGAACAGTGTTATAATTAATAACATATCTTCTTACAAGATTGCTATTTGCAAGAATTAGTATTTCTTTTAATCTTCTTGATTCTGAAATATTTATTATTCCATCTTCATATACTCTCCAAATATCAGGTCTGTCTGAAATTTCATAACCAAACTGTATTTCTCTTTTAGTATCAACATTGTACAATATTTTATCCAGATAAACTGCACCTGAATCATTAACATATGGATTTTCTTTGTAAAAATAATAAATTTTGTTGTTATAAGTGTCATTTACCTGATCCAAATACCATCTTACACTGTAATTATTATTGTATGCATTAGAAGTTAATTCAGAATAATTATTAAAGCCAAATCTGTAATTTGTCCCATCTTTTGTTCTTAATTCCCAATACTGCTGTTTTGTATTGTTGGTTCCTGTCTTATTTTGTATTAACATGAAACTCTCTATCTTTGTATGGAATGCATTTTCTGTAGAATTATAGATTAGATCATAAGAATTGTCATTAAAATATAACTTAAATTTATCATCACTAACATTATCAAAAGTTCCATTAACATCTCTTTGTATATAATTTTGGGTTAAAAACCATGCTGTTCCAATCTGTGTTGGTTTGCTCGTTGTTGAAAGACTGCTATAAATTAAATTCAATTTTGGGTTTAATCCATTTACACCTTTTGGAACTTCAATAGGATAAATATAAGATTCAGACCCTGTAAACTGATTCATAATAAAATTCCCAATAGGATCTATTTTCTGCTGTTTTGGAACTGCTGCATCGTACATATTGGATAAAGAATAAGTTGGAATAGCATAAGCTGTTTCTATTGTTATAAGTAATAAAATACTGATTATTAAAATTTGTACACCTCTTTTTTTATTATTTTGTTTCATTTTTTATTAAAGTACTTCTTCTACTTTTTTATATACTATATTATTAACCTTGAAAATATTTTATTATAAGTATGATCCCTGCAACCATAAATAAAATAGATCCAACAAGTATATATAATTTGAACATCCACAAATATTTTTTTAAATTAGATTTTCTAAATCTAAACGTATTTTTAATTAAATTTGCTCCCCAATTTAAATGCTTTTCCGCTATTTTAGTATTATATGTAAAAAAAACTATACCTAAAATTAAAAATATGAATCCTATTATCACTTTAGATAAACTCATTCTTCACCACCCCCTTTATTTGTTTCTTCTCTTTCAATATTATCTAACTGTTGTATATTTTTATTTATCATTTATTCACCTTTTTTGTATCTTTTCTTAATCTATTAATTATATATATAGGAAATATTATATCAAAAATATAAAAAATTATATAAAATCTTACTAAAAGGTCTAAAATAAAAAATGACATTATAGGAAGATATAAAATTAGGATGGAATAACTTATTATTGGGGTAATAATCCATAATATTAAAAAATAAATTGGATAGATTAAATTCAATTTAGATAATCTTTTCTTTAAAGTGTAAATTATTATTACGATGCTTAAAATAAATAAAATTAAAAATAAAGGTATTTGAATAAATACTGTCATCCAATGATTTGTTGTTAATATAATCCCTTTTTCTAAAGGATGGTAATAAAAAATTCCCATAAAGAGATTGTAAATCCCAAACAATATTACTAAAATATAATAAACTAATAATAATTTTGGGATGTTTTTTATTGAGTTAAATATTTTATTCTTTTTTTTAATTTGAATTCCTTCCCCCTATCAATTTATTTATTTTAGTATAAAGTGATTCTCCAAAATGAATTGCACTAGAGATTCCTCTCTTAATAGAAGATGGTTCATAAGTTTTTCCTGTTATTTGTTGATATTGCGAACTTATTTCACTTATTATATTAGATTTTTCGAATCCTCTTTCTTCCATAAGACCTACACTTACTAGTCTATCTTCATACTTATATCCAACAACATCTTGATATTGATTTATTTGTATATTGAATGATTTACTTAATTTCATCTCTTGGAGTTGATAAAATGTATATCTAGTAGTACTCATTATATTTGGTGATGGGTATGCACCTATTACACTTGAAGATTGTATTTTTGGTAAGTCACCAAATTCTTTTCTCAATCCTAGTTCTAATTGTGTTTGTGCAAGTTTTAGTCGTTCTTGTTTAGCTACAAAAACTTTTTGATAGTCCGCTATTACTTGAAGAAAAGATGCAGGATTACCTTGAGCATTTACATCAAATATAGCTTTACCTTCTTTATCAATATACTTATAAGGATTATTCCTTGCATAAGCATACCTGTTCAATTGCTGAGGGTCGTAAACCTGTGCTAATATTTTATCAGGCTCAATAAACTGTCCTTGCTCTGGATTATAATTTCTTGCACCATAATACATTAATCCTGTTGCATCTTTTTCCTTTCCTGTATAAGTATATCTTGAATTACTATCCTGCAATTCCGAACCATAAGGCTCATAATAATCCTCTTCTACAATAGAGCCAGATTCATTTGTAACTAAATTAGTGCTACCTAAATGATCTGAATGATAAGCCTTTAATTTTGAATCTGTTCCATTCTCAGCAATCAATCCAGAATCATCATAATAATAAACTTCGCTGAATGTTCCTGTGGAATTTACTATCTGTATATAATTTTCATTTATGTAATAAATTTCTTGTTTTACCTGCCCTGATTCATATTCTATCTTTAATATTCTATTTCCATCTTGATCATAATAATATTCTTCTAAAATATTTCCATTTTCATTATTCTCTCTAACCTTAAATAATTGATTAAATGTATTATACTCAAAATATTTGTCTTTTCCCTGAATTAAATTTCCATTGGTATCATATTCTAAATCATATTCAATTGCAAGAACAATTGAGGTATCAATAAAAATAAATGCAATTGAAATACTAAACAATCTTATAATTTTATTCTCACTTTCCTGTTTTTTTAATTGTTGTATCATTTTATACTTTTATTCCAAATGCATAATCTAAAACTATAACAGTTATTATAACTAAAGCAATATAAATTAAGAGTAAATAAAAGGTCCTTAATGCCCATTTAATTCCAAACCTCGCTCTTTCTTTATAAAATCTAATATTTTTATTATTTATATCTTCATCATTTTTGATATAATGATACCCATTAAACATTTTGTCTGCACCCATATTTAAATTATTAAAGAAAAATAACTTTTTCCATTTTATTTTTTTATGTTCTCTTAAATAATAATAAAGTTTAGTACTATTAATAGAAGCGTATGCCCAAAACATAAAAGAACCAATTGCTAATAAAATTATGATTATTGGAAAAATTTCTATAATAAAGGTATTATAAGTTATCATTTTATTCTTTTTTAGCTCCATTAGTGAATATATTTTTAATAGAAGAAAACATTTTTTCTAAATAATTCTGAGATTGATCTTTAAATTCTACATTCTTATTATCTCTTTTTAAATTATTATCTTGTCCTCCAGGATAATTTTTAAATTCTGGTCCTGATTTTGAAGAATATAAACCTAAAACTCCAGTATTTGTTAAAAATAATGCTCCATATGTTGGGGTTGGTTCTGGTAATTCTCCCCCTACACTTGCACTTAAACCATAAGTTGGTCCAATACCACTATCTTTTATTGGTTTAGATATGCTACCACTTAAAATACCTACTTCTCCTCCACCAACTTCAATATAACCACTTCCTCCGGAAATATCTTTAAGACTTTTTGCTGATGGTGTAATCATAATACCTGCTCCCCCTCTGATCCCTCCTGGAGAAACATAAACTCCACCACCGCTTGTTCCATAAAGACCAATTTCAAGACCATGTTCATAACTACCTGAAATTGCCAAACCACCACCAACAATTCCTCCAACACCTGAACCAGCCATACCACCTATCCCTACTTGAACAGCCCATAAACCATTTGGATCAGTATACTTATAAGGGTTGTTTAAAACATAAGAATATCTATTAAGAGATTGAGGATTATATAAATCTGCTAATAATTTATCTGGTTGTATAAACTGATATCTTTCTGGATCATATTCTCTAATCCCAATAGTGTATAAATCTGTTTTTGGATTTAATTCTTTTCCTGTATATAATTTATCTATAAGAGAACCACCGATTATTATCTCTCCACCAGGCTCATATTCTGTTATTTCTATAACACTTCCAGATTCATTTAGTAATATTACTGCACTTCCTAAATAATCAGTTAATGCTATTTTTAATCTGCTATCTGTGTCATTTATAACAACCAACACTTCATTTCCATCATAATAATATATAATACTAAATGTTCCAGTAGAATTAACAATTTGTTTATAATTTTTATCTACATAATAAGTTTCTTTTGTTTCATCATTATCAAAATATTCTATTTTATATAATAAATTATTCTCAGAATCATAACTTCTTCTTTCTACTACATTTTCAGTTGGTTTTTCTTTTATTATATTAAGATTGTTAAAAGGATCATATTCATAATAAAATTTGCCATCTTCTATTAAATTCCCATTAGCATCATATTCTAAATCATATTCAATTGCAAGAACAACAGAGGTATTAATAAATAAGAGAGTAGTTAGTATAACAAATATTTTTATAATTATTTTGTTATTCAATTCTTCACCTTCTTTATATTGTTTATTTAAATAAATTTCCAAACCAGTTAATTATATTTGAAAATAATGATTTTAAAGAGCCAATTAAATTAATGCTGCCAAGATTACTAACAGCTGCACCAGTTATTGCTGGAGAATTTGCTAATGATTCTTCACTTGATTCTTGCTGAGTCTGTTCTGGAGGATAATAAGTGCAGGATTTTTCTGTAAATGGCTCATTTCCTTCGCAATCTTCAATCATTTCACAGGTTCTTGCCATCTTACCTTCAGGAGAACAATCACTCCAATCTGTACAATTAAAATATTCTTCTTTGCATTCTATAATTCTTGTTCCACCTCCACCTGAAGAGCCACCTGAAGCAGGAGCAGTTGGAGCAACATAAGCATTTACTTTAATATTCCATTCCAAATTCTTTATAACTTCTCCATCAGAAACTGCTAATTTTAATATATAATCACTAGCATCTCCAATTACTGGGGAAAATATAAATTTATCTGCACTGGATTGCTGAATTAGTAATAAATTTTGTTTTATTATAGGTCTGCAGTTAACTTGCTGGTCCCATAAAGTTGACATTGTATAATTTGAATCTCTAAATGTTAATTGTATTATATTTCCTGTTAATAAATCATTTTTGTATATTTCCCCATTAGCACTATAAACTACTTCATGATCAGACATCCAGCAAGAATCTGATATATATTTATAATTATTGTAAATTTTACAATCAGATTCATTAAATCCATTTGAGCATGATTTATCTATAACTAACTGCAAATCACTTCCATCTAAATTCATTGACCATAATTTAGTGTTTTCTATGACAAAGGTTATTCTTGTTCCATCATAATTCCAGCCTGGACTTGTATAAGGTTTAAGAGAGGGTACAGTATAATCACTAATATAATCTTTAGTAGTCAAAACCATCTCATTAGTGCCATCTATATTTATTACTTCCACCATATTATCTTTATTTATACATACTATTTTTGTTCCGTCTAGAGATACTTTAATTTGTGAGCAACTTTCTGTTGAATTTCCAAATGGATATACAGGAAATACTATTTCTTCATTAGTACCATCTATATTCATTTTCCAAATCTTGGCACCTAAATTATAGTAAATATTAAAATCACTTAGAGAAATAGCACTTATTAATTTCCCAGTGTAATCTGCATTTGGCGGTATACTTTCAGTAAACCAGCCTGTTAATTTTATCTGTCCACTTCCATCTAAATTCATTGACCAGATTTGATAAGCCCCATGAAAAGCAGTATCTCCATCTTTTCTTGCAAATACAATCTTTCCATTTTTAGTAAGAGATGGATATTCATCATAAATTGCTCCTCCATCATTCCAAGAAGAATCACTTGGCCTAAGGGTTAATTGTTTTAAATTAGTACCATCTGGATTTATTGAAAATATTTCTTTTTCATCTCTTGTAAAAATAATATTACTTGGTGCTATAATTTGTCCATCATTTTTATATAATTCCCAATTATAAATCAAATCTTCATTACTGGTAGTTAATATTACTAAATTAAATTCCTGGTTGCTTCCTTCATTCATCACAACATTTAAATCTACAGGAGAATATGAATTGATTTCAAAAGCAGATACAAAACCAACCAAAAATAATAGAATTAACCCAAATATAATCGCTTTCTTCATTGTATTTTAACTAAATATAAAGTATATTCTATAATATATAAATTTTTCTAAACCCTTGGGCTTTGTTTAAAAAGTAGCTTCTGTTTAAAAAGTCCTTAGTTTATGATTCATAAGATAAGTATTTATTGAGGTTTAAAAGGAGACTTAATGTACTGACTAATAGCCTTTGCCATCTCTTTTGGTTTATTATATATAAAAATAACTCCTGCAATGATTAATAAAATTATACCAATAATATAATAATATTTGAAATTATCAATAATACTAGTAAAAATCAGAGTTGTTCCAGATATAAACATCGTTAAAGTGATAATATTTTTAATATACTTTCTTATTCTATTAAATTTAGTCCTATTTTCCCTTTTCATTTCCTACTTATCCTCCAAGCTAATACCAAGCAACTACCCAAGATATAGTGAAAAAGAATTTATCTGTGCTCCCAACTTAGCTTATATTTCACTTTTGAGGGGATATTAGCATATAAACATATAATCATCCAAACATCGAGAATGGACCGCCATTATTCTTTCCATCTTTCTTTTCATCAGGCAGCTTGAATGAGTTTCTTCTCTCAGCATCAATCTTATCCATCATTCTTTTTCTGAAATCCTTTAAATCATGCTCATCAGCTCTTCCAAACTTGAAATCATACTTTTTTTCTTGCTTTACAGGCATTTTTACTTTTGAATCCATAAAATTATCAAATTTTCTTTTAACATGATCTGGTTTTTTCTTCATATTAAACTTGAATGCAATCTGAGTTATTATTGTTAGTATTACAATTAAAACAGCTGTTATTAATATCAAATAACCAATACCTACAGGAGTTCCATATTTTTTAACAGCATAATAACCTGTTATTGAACCAAGACCATCTATACCCTTATCAACTATATTTCTTGGATCAACTATGCTTACAACAAATGACTTGCCAAGAACATTTATTGTATGTGTCCCATCATCAAATAGTTTGTATAATTCAATTGATGTCTCTTCACCAGGTTTAAGTCTGACAGATTCTGATTTTATTATTCCATCACTGTCAATATCAACTTTATCATTAAACAAATCATTACCCATATTTTTTATAACTAAAGACTGACCAACAACATTAACACTTAGTATTTCAATGCTCTCAACGCTTATCTTTGTGCTTGCTTTAAGCCCTTCAGATTCAACATCAAGTTTCCAGTCACCAGGAATTGCAAACTGTGGTAATTGATAATCAACAGACTCTGTTGTTAATTTATCCTGCTCATAAACTACCTTATTATCAACATCTGTTATCTTTACATGAGCATTTCTTGATAAAATATCATTTGCCTGATCATAAAGATTTATTTTAATGTTTATATTATCCTCAGGAATATAACCTTCTTTATCAAATACAGCTTCAAGTTTTGTTGGTATTGGAATTATCTCAAAGTTTATCTCATTAGTTCCTTTATTTCCATCAGAATCACTTACTATAAGAGTTATATTATGATAATAAGATTTTATTGTCTTTGATAACACAGAAGTAAATGAATACTGTCCTTCCTTAACATCATTATTATAAATTTCATTTTCAAATTGTATTTCTATCTTTGTATTAGGAACATTTGGACCTGTTTTCTTATGTACATTTCCTGTTAGTGTTAAAACATCTCCTGGTTTATAAGAATCCTTGTCTAATTTTGCAGATATTATAAGTTCATCATATAAATCAAATGATAATGAATTCTCAAATAGGTTAGTATTACCATTAGAATCAATAACATTTATATCAATTGTATAAGATCCTGCTGGTATTGAAGATAATTTTGTATTATATATAAATGAACCACCTTGGATATCAACTGTATCAACAACATAATTAATTCCATCTTTTTTAATGTAAATGATTGCTGCACCATTTATATTTTTACTATTCAAATTTTTAATATTGCCA
The DNA here is from genome assembly GCA_018816585.1 of Nanobdellota archaeon. Taxonomy (GTDB): domain Archaea; phylum Nanobdellota; class Nanobdellia; order SCGC-AAA011-G17; family JAFCDX01; genus JAHIVQ01. The sequence goes on along the minus strand of JAHIVQ010000044.1, from coordinate 2,968 downwards.
TTTATTGTTAGCTTATCCCCTAATTGGAATTCATTTGAACTTATATCAAAATTTCCTGTTAATTCCTTTGTAATTTCAAAACTAGAAGTTTCTGACTGCTCTATTAGATTATTATTTATATCTTTTAGAACTATTAAAAATTTGCAATCTCCAATTAAATTGCCTGTTATTGGCAGTTTATATGAAAATGATGCTGATTCCTCTGTTTTTATATTAATTGACTTGACAGCTAACTGCTGAGTCTCATTTCCACAAGATAATAGAATATTCAACAATCCCTGTGTATCCTGTGATTCAATAAGATTACCAGATAACAGTACATAATCCCCTAGATTATACTTAGAATTAAACTGTGAATCTGTGTATATAGTAGCAGAAACAAAAGGCACTAATAGCAATATTATTAATAATAAAATTCCCCTTTTCATTTTTATAGAGTGGTATAAGTAATTTATATACTTTACTGTAGCGTTGATAAAGTCTCTGAAATATACTTTGCAATAAATAAATTTAAATACTTTAATCTGATTTTCTTATCATGTCTGGTATAGAAACAATAAGGCATTCCTTGGCACATGTACTAGCTCAGGCTGTAAAGTCTCTTTATCCAAAGGTATTATTTGGAATGGGTCCTGCAATAGAGGATGGTTTCTATTATGATTTTGATAAGTTAAATATTTCAGAAGAAGATCTTAAGAAAATAGAAAATAAGATGCATGAAATCATTAAAAAGAAAATTCCTATAAAAAAGATTTTACTTGAAAGAAGAGCAGCTATAAAAAAATTAGATAAGCAAAAATATAAATTAGAATTACTAAAAGATATAAAAGATAAAAAATTATCATTTTATGAACAGGATGATTTTATTGATTTATGCATTGGTCCTCATGTCAAGAATACTTCAGAACTTCCATGTTCATTTAAATTAACAAAAATAGCTGGTGCTTACTGGAAAGGTGATTCTAAAAACAAGATGCTTACAAGAATTTATGGAATTGCATTTAATACTCAAGAAGAACTTGATGATTATATAAAACTGCAGGAAGAAGCTGAAAAAAGAAATCATATAAAATTAGGAAAAGAATTAGATTTATTTTCATTCCATCCTGAAGGTCCTGGATTTCCATTTATACATCCAAAAGGTATGGTAATATGGAATGAATTATTAAAATATTGGAATGAAGAGCATGAAAAAGAAAACTATACACAAATTAAAACACCAATAGTACTAAGCAAGGAATTATGGTTAAAATCAGGGCACTGGGATCATTATAAGGAAAATATGTACTTTACAAAAATAGATGATAATGAATATGCAATAAAACCAATGAATTGTCCTGGTGGTATGTTAGTGTATAAAGAAAAATTACATTCTTACAGAGAATTCCCATTAAGAATAGCAGAAATTGGTCTTGTTCACAGGCATGAATTATCTGGTGTATTAAATGGATTATTCAGAGTAAGGGCATTCCATCAAGATGATGCGCATATATTTATCAGCGAGAATATGATAAAAGAGGAAGTAATTAATATCTATAATTTAATTGAGAGAATTTACAAAACATTTAATTTTGATTTTCATGTTGAGTTATCTACAATGCCTAAAAAAGCAATGGGAGATCCAAAAGTATGGAAGAAAGCAGAAGCAGCACTTGAAGATACACTTAAATCAAAGAATATAAAATTCAAGATAAATCCTGGTGATGGTGCATTTTATGGTCCAAAGATTGATTTTCATATAAAAGATTCAATTGGAAGAACATGGCAGTGTGCAACAATACAGCTTGATTTTTTAATGCCAGAAAAATTTGACTTGACATATGAAGGAAGTGATGGCAAGAAGCACAGGCCAATAATGCTGCATCGTGTTGTTTATGGCTCATTGGAAAGATTTATGGGTATTTTAATAGAGCATTATGCTGGAAAATTCCCTTTATGGTTATCTCCAGTACAAGTTATAATACTACCAATAGCTGACAGGCATTTTGATTATGCAAAAGAAATTAGTGAAAAATTAATTGAAAAAAACATAAGAGTTGAAATTGATGATAGATCAGAAAGTATTTCAAAGAAAGTAAGAGATGCACAAATGCAAAAAATTCCTATAATGCTTACAGTTGGAGATAAAGAACAAGAAAATAGAAGTTTAGCTATAAGAACTCTTGATGGAAAAGTTGAATTTGGAGTTAAAATAGATCAATTCACTGAGAATATTCTTGAAAAGATTAAGAAAAGAAATTAATTTTCTTTTTCAGATATTTTAACAATAAAATTATATTTTTTATCAGAATCTGATATTTCAACTGGAATTTTATCAACTCCAAATTCAGATGAAGGAGAGCATCCATAACAGCTGATCTCAACAAGATCAGGTTTCATTATACTGCCTTCAGAACCATAAGCAGGATGAACAAACAATTCTTTTGAAACGTTTACATTTAATTGATCTTTTATTGATTCACATAATACTTCAAGTGCCATACTATCACATACCTTCCTCCTTTTCCATAATGAATTACCTTTGCTAACATAAAACTCTTTACCTATAATATTTCCAGGAATAAAATTCCCATAATCTGTGCTTATGATCCAGTAAGGATCAAATATCAATATATTATGTCCATAAGATCTAGAATGAAAATGACTAGGTATTAATTCATAATAATTAGGATATTGTCTAACTAATTCTACATAATTTGAAGGTAAATTTTTGAGGTCTGCATCATTTTCTTTACATTCACTAAATATACCCTCAACTAGTTTTATTTGATCATCTTCATGAACAGCAAGAAAATATCCACTAATCTCATTATTGTTATTAAATAATTGTTTTATTCTTGTTTCTAAACCCTTACTTATATTTATAGTTTCCATACTATTCTAAGATTTATTTAATAACCAAGAACTATTTATAAATCTTTTCTTTAGACACCACTATAAAGTTAATACTATTAAAAAGCAGCATATT
>JAHIVQ010000043.1 GCA_018816585.1 Nanobdellota archaeon | reverse complement strand
TAATAATTTAAGTGATATAGAAAGTTTGTTCATCAACAAAGAAATATTTATTCTTGATCATCATATTCCTGAAAAAAAAGATACAAGCATAAATTTTGGAAATCCACATATTTTTGATATAGATGGAACAAAAGAAATAGCAGGATCAGGGGTTGTCTATTTATTTTCAAAGTTTATGAATGATATTAATAAAGATCTTGCTTATCTTGCTATTGTTGGAGCATTGGGTGATATACAAGAAGATTATCTTAATGATACAAAACAATTTATTGGTATAAATAAAATTATACTTAGTGATGCACAATCATCAGGAAAAATAAAAATAGAACTTGGATTGAGAATGTTTGGAATACAGACAAGAACATTATCAAAACTTCTTGAATATAGTACAGATCCTTATATACCTGGAGTTACAGGCTCTGAAGAAGGTTCTGTACAATTGTTAAATGAATTGAATATTCCTGTCAAAGATAATCAAAATAAATGGAGAAGGCTTTGTGACTTGTCAAATGAAGAATTGAAAAAATTAGTTACAGGAATTGTTTTAAGAAGGATGGGTAGCGAGGAAAAACCAGAAGATGTTCTTGGTGAGATATATACTCTTGTTGATGAAGATGAATTATCTCCAACAAGAAATGCAAGAGAATATGCTAGCTTGTTAAATGCCTGTGGAAAACTTGGAAAATCAAGCCTGGGGATAGGAGTATGTATGAATGATAAAAAATCAAAGATTCTTGCATCAGAATTATTATTGGATTACAAGAGGGAGATAATCAAGGCGCTTAACTGGTTTTACTCTAATAGAAAAAAAGAAAATGTAATTGAAGAAAGAAATTTTGTTCTTATTAATGCTGAAAATCAATTGCGTGATACTTTAATTGGAGTCTTGACAAGTATAATATCAAAATCTAATTTATATAATGATGGAACAATAATAATGGCAATGGCCTACACACCAGATGATGAAATAAAAGTATCATTAAGAGGTGTAAATTCAAATATAGATATGAATAAGTTGCTTGAAAGAATAAATGAGAAGGTACAAATTCAATTTGGAGGGCATACAGCAGCGGCAGGCTGTCTTATTCCTTTAAAAAAAGAAAAGGAGTTTATAGAAGCAGCAAAGGATGTTCTATCAAAATTTGTGGGATAGAAAGTTTTATTAATATATTTATGAGGCAAAAGATATGGCAGTTTCAGATGCACTAAAAAAGAAAAAGAAGATTTGGGTAGGTATACAAGCACCTAAAGAATTCAGAATAAGAGATATTGGAGAGAGTCTTGTTTCTCTTCCAGAACAGCTGATAAATAAAGTATCTCAGGTAAATTTGGCTAGTTTAACAGGTGACCCTAAAAAGCAGAATATTTACATTTCACTAAAAGTAAAGGAGATAAGAGAGAATAAAGGACAGACTGAAATTGTTGAGTTTAACATAGCACCTTCTTATTTGAAAAGAATGAATAGAATGGCAAAGCAAAAGGCAGAGCAGTCAATTTTACTGAAAACTAAAGATGACATTCAGATGAGAATAAAGGCAATGGCATTTTCGAAATACAAGGCAAATAATTCAGTTTTGACTGCTGTAAGGGTAAAAATGAAGGAATTTCTTGTTAATAATGTTACTTCAAAAACATACAATGAAATATTAAATGAGATAATAAATTTCGAATTTCAGAAAAATTTAAGCAGAGAGCTAAAAAAGATATATCCTCTTTCAAATATAATTGTTAAGTCAGTTATAAGAAAATAGAAATTTATTTAAACTGTCTTTCTTGAGATTTTATATGCCTCATTAGCTCAGATTATTTGAGCTTAAAGCTCATTAAGAGCAACGGTAGAGCATCAGTTTTGTAAGGTTTACCCAAATGAACTGAGGGTCGGGGGTTCAAATCCCTCATGAGGCTTACTTTTATAAATTCTTAAAAATTTCTGTAATTAAGGGCTCATAGTCCAGAATCTCTTTGAAGATGGACAATGGTTAAGACATCGCTTTGACGTAGCGGGGATCAAGGGTTCAAATCCCTTTGGGCCCATTTTTTAAAATATTATTAATTTAATTTTGTTATATAATTTTTGAAATTTAAAATATTAATGAATATTACTTCACAATCATCTTTTTTAACTGTTTTTTCTTTACCTTTGTAAAATATAACAAAAGCTTTTTTAGGCTTATATTCTTTTATAAAAGAGATTAAACTCTTTTCTATTTTATCTGGATTTGATATTTTTATTTCAATAGGTATTATGCTATTATTTTGTTCTAAAATAAAATCAACTTCTGCGCCTGATTTAGATCTCCAATATTTTGGAATAAACCCTAGTTTAATCAGCTCACTCAATGCGTAATTTTCAAACAAGCTTCCTGTTAGTTCGTCCTTAAATTCCCTGCAAATATAATTTTTTAATCCTCCATCAACAAAATAAATTTTAGGTTGTTTTACAATCTCTTTTAATTTATTTTTGAAAAATGGAGAAACTACAAAGATCAAATTGCTCTTTTCCATTGCATCTAAGTATTTTTTTATAGTTTGAAAAGAAATATTAATCTTTTTAGATATACTTTCATATGAAACTAATCCTCCAACAGAAAGTGAAATATACTTTGTAAATTCTTCCAATGATTTTATATTGTCTATTGCAAAATTTTGCGCAATGTCTTTTAATAACATTGTTTCATATAAATCCTTTAGAATTATTTTTTTAATTTCTATCTCTTCATTTAAAACTACTTTTGGATATCCACCATAAGTTGAATGTTCCCAAATCAGCCTTTCAGTTATCTTATTATTAAATTCTTTTTGATTCTTTGCAATTAAAAATTCTTTTAATGAAAAAGGATATAATTTTAAAATTGAAACCCTTCCAACAAGAAAAGATAAAACTTCTTTTTTTAAAATTAGTTCAGAAGAGGATGTAATCCATAATCTATGCCCATTATCTGCAAGATATTTCAAATTTCTTCCAGATTCTTTGCAATAATGAACTTCATCTAGTATTGTAATCTCATTTCCTTCCACATATTGTTTTTCAAATTTTTTTATATCTTCCTCAAATAAATTTCTTGCATCAGGATCATCAAAAAGAATGTATTTTGTTTTCAAGTTTTTGACCTGCTCTTTTAAAAATGTTGTCTTGCCTGCTTGACGAGGTCCAACTAAGGCAATTATAGGATAATGATCTTTAATTTTATCAAATTTCTCTTTAATCTCTCTTTCAATATAAATACTCATATTAAAACTAAACATCACTTATATATAAATCTTACTATTATTTAACTATACTTTAACTTTAGGATAACTATTATTTAACTATACTTTAACTTTAGTAAATTATATAATAATTAAATCATCTACTATAATGATTTATTTTATTAAAGAACCATTTTCCAATATTAAAACTACCATAAGTTATAAAGAAAGCACTAAGAACATCAATACTATAATGAACATGCATAAATAAAACAACTATCCCTAATACTAATGAAGATACTAAAAAGAAATAACCTATTTTTTCTTTTCTAAATAATAAAAATCCTAGGAATGCAACAGCAGTATGCCCTGAAAAAAATAAATCATTCTTAAAACTAATTGTAGATATAACCCAAGGCACATTAAAAGTTAATGCACTGGATGGAACACTTAAGTGAGTAAAGCATGTAAAAGCAGAACGAATCATTATTAATAGACTAAATTGACCTATAACTTTATGTAATTCTTTTACCTTAAAAATTAAAGGATATAAAAAAATAAGTGCTATTACTAACATATATCCATAAATAAATATAAAATCTAAATCTAATGTAGGAATATGATCTAAAATTAAATCAGGGGCTACAACTCCGCTTGTTTTTGTGACATAAACTCCAGCATAATAATCAAGAACAATAGATACTATAAGAAATAATAAAGATACTAAAATTAAATGTTTATGATGCCAGATTTCTTGTTTCCATTCATGTAATTTGCCCATATTTTTATACCTTATTAATGTTTAAATATCTTTTTAATCAAGAAAACCCTGTCATTTTTTCTTACAATATTCTTAACTTTTATTCCAACTTCATTTCCTTTTTCAACAGAATTTACTTTTTTATGATTTATCTCCATTGAATCAATTTTTTGCTCATAAACTCCTGTTGTTGGCCCTTGAAACATTAAAATATCATTTAGTTTTATTGAATGAGATTGTATTTTTATCTCTGCTACCTTAATATTTTTGTAATAATTTTTTACTATTCCTATAAATGTCTTTTTTCTTGTTGCCTTGCTTTCAGAACCAGTAAATTCATTTATTGGTTTTCCCATATAAAAACCAGAACTGAAATCACGATTATAAACAGTTTTTAATTTTTTAATTAATTCTTTTTTAAGTTCATTTATTAATTTATTTTTAAAATAAGCATCAATTGCATCTCTGTAACATTTTGTTACAACAGAAACATATTCAGGGCTTCTTGCACGTCCCTCAATTTTAAAAGAATCAATTCCTGCTTCAATTAATTTATCAATAAATGCTAGTGTGCACAAGTCTTTTGGACTTAAAACATAATTATTTTCAAGTTTTAATTCACAACCCTCTTCATCTTTAACTAGATATGATCTTCTGCAGGGTTGTATGCAATCTCCTCTATTTGCACTTTTTCCAAATAAAAATTGGCTGGTAAAACATCTTCCTGATACTGAAACACACATTGCACCATGAATAAAACATTCTATATCAATCTTTACTTCCTTTTTAATTTTTTTAATTTGCTCTAAGCTTAATTCTCTTGCAAGAACAATTCTTTCTGCACCTAATTTCTTGTAAAATCTTGCTGATTCAGAATTTGATACAGAAGACTGTGTGCTTATATGTATTGGAATTCCTTTTTTTCTTGCTTCATTTATTACAGAAAAATCCCAGCAGATTATTGCATCTATTTTTGCTTTTTTAGCTTCATTTATTATTTTTTTTAATTTTTTTAGTTCAGAATCATAAATAATTGTATTCAAAGTTAAGTAAGCCTTAATATTATTCTTATGACATATATCAACTACTTTTTTTATTTCATTTAATTTAAAATTCTTTGCTGTAATTCTCATATTTAACTCTTTAATACCAAAATAAACTGCATTACAACCAGCATTTATTGCAGCAGTTAGGCTTGTAAAATCAAATACAGGACTTAACAATTCTGGAATTTTTTTCATTATCTTTTAGGTTATTCAAAAACTTTATATAGGTTGTTTTATTAATATAAATATGAAAAAAAGAGGGCAGGTAACCACTTTTATGATAGTTGGTTTTGTACTATTATTAATTATAATAAGCGTGTTTGCTGTCCGTGAATATGTTATAAAAAGTTCACTGCAGAGACAGGCTGAAGCAGCTGTAACAGTGCCAGAAAAAATAAAACCAATTAAAGATAATTTTGATTCATGTATTAAATTCTTGACAGAGCAGGCAATAACAATTGCAGGAACTCAATCAGGTTATGTTAATGCTCCTATTGATAATACTCCTATAAATCCAACACTTCCATTTTCAAATTCAGTTGAGATAGCAACAGGAATAAATGTTCCATACTGGTTTTATGAAAGCCCCAATGGAATACAAAAATCACAAGTACCAACACTTGAAGAAATGCAGACTCAAATAGCAGATTATATTAAAAATAATATTGGAATATGTTCTTCTGGTTTAAATGAATTTGTCCCTGAGGGTTATGACTTTCAATTACCAAAAAATATACAATCAGAAGTTACTATTAATGATGATTTGACAATATCAAAAGTAACAATTCCTTTAAAGATTTCAATTTCAGGATTAACATTTGACTTATCTAATTATCCTGTATTTGCAAAGATTAATGTTCCTTTAGGAAGAATGTATAAAATAGCAAGAGGAATACAAGCTGAAGAAGATGTAAATAATTTCTTTGAAGAAAAAACATTTGATGCAATGATAGCATTTTCTGAAATTCCTGTATCTGGAACTGAATTTTCCTGCACACAAAAATTCTGGACAAAACAAGATGTTCTTCAAAGCATGAAGAATATTATTTCAAGTAATATAAATGCAATTCATATTAAAGGAGCTTATCAGGATGTAAATACTATAAATCAGTATTTTGATATAGATCCAAAAGTAGATTCAACTAATATTAATGCCTTATTTTTATATTCAACAAGATGGCCTATGTCTGTTAATATAATACCTTCAGATGGTCCAATATTAAAAAGTGATCAGTTAATGC
>JAHIVQ010000042.1 GCA_018816585.1 Nanobdellota archaeon | reverse complement strand
TTATATGGAAAAGCATAAATTTGTTGAAGTTGAAACTCCTATGCTTACAAAGTCAACTCCTGAGGGTGCACGTGATTATTTAGTTCCATCAAGAGTTCATGCAGGCAAGTTTTATGCTCTTCCTCAGAGCCCGCAATTATTCAAGCAATTATTAATGGTTTCTGGATTTGATCGTTATTTTCAAATTGTAAAATGTTTCAGAGATGAAGATTTAAGAGCAGATAGGCAACCAGAATTTACACAAATTGATGTTGAAATGTCTTTTATTAATGAAAAAGATATACAAGACTTAAGTGAAGGTATGATAAAAGAAATTTTCAAGAATATACTAAAAAAAGATATTAAAACTCCATTTAGAAGAATGACTTTTGATGAAGCAATGGAAAAATATGGAACTGACAAACCAGATTTACGTTATGACTTGCAGTTATATGATGTTGATGAGATTGCTAAGAAATCAGATTTTAATGTTTTTAAAAATACTGAAGTTGTAAAATGTCTTTTTGTTGACAGAGAAATTCCAAGAGCAGATTTAGATTTATTAGTAAGCTTTGCAATACGCGAAGGAGCACAGGGACTTGCTTGGATAAAAATAGTTGATGGAAAATTTGATGGTAATCTTGCAAAATTCTTTAATGAAAAATTACAAAAAGAATTAATTAAAAAAACAAATGCTAATAAAAATGGAGCTTTGTTATTTATAGCAGACAGAAGAAAAGTAGTTAATAATGTTCTTGGAAGATTAAGACAGCACACTGCTAAAAAATATAATTATATTAAAGATGAATGGAATTTAACTTGGGTTACAGAATTTCCATTATTAGAATATAGTGAAGATGATCAAAGATGGGTTTCTGTTCATCATCCATTTACAGCACCATTTAAAGAGGATTTAAAATACTTAGAAAAAGAACCTGGAAAAGTAAGAAGCCATGGTTATGATTTAGTATTAAATGGAGTTGAAATTGGGGGTGGTTCTATAAGAATCCATGATAAAAAAACACAAGATATAATGTTTAGGGCTCTTGGGATTAGTGAAGAAGAAGCAAGATTGAAATTTGGTTTTTTACTTGATGCATTACAGTACGGCTGTCCATATCATGGTGGAATTGCTCTTGGTCTTGATAGATTATGTGCTTTGTTAACTGGAAATGAGTCTATTCGTGAAGTAATTGCATTCCCAAAGAATAAAGTAGCAGAAGATGTAATGTCACAAGCTCCTTCTGAAGTTGATACAAAACAATTAAAGGAATTAAATATAAAATTAGATATTGTAAAGAAAGAAAAATGAAAAATAAAATAGTAGTGGTTGATTTTTCAGGAACTCTGATAAAGCCATTTGTGGCTGAGGATGCTAATTTGAAGAGATACGAAATTCTTGGAATACCTAAACCTTCTGAAGTAGAACATAAAAAATTACATGGAACAAAACAACATTATGATATTATTAAGCAATATATTGCAGAAAAATATGGTATCTTTGATGATATGAACATAGGTTTTATACAAAATTATGATGGTGAGATAATTTTAACAGGTAAAGATATTAAAACTATAATTATGACAGATTTATTTAGAAATTGTATGTATTTAGTTGCTTCAGAAAATAGACAAAAGATTTATTCTAATGGAATTCTTGATTCACTAAAAGTTATTCAAAAGAGAGGTTATAAACTAGCAATAGTTTCAGGAATTAGAAAAGATATTATTACAGGTATGCTTGCAATTACTAAATGTCCAATTAAGTTTGACTATATTTATGGACAGGACCCTGTTTTAAGTAGAGATGATAATAAAATGTTAAATTTAGAATTGGCAAAAGAGGGAAAAATAGAATGGATCATTGGTGATAAAATGTCTGATTTGGAGCCAGCTAAAAAACTTAAAGCAAAATCAATATTTCTAAAAGGAGGGCATCCAACAGGTGGTGAAGAAAATTTTGCAGATTATACAATTAGTAAACCAAAAGAACTAGAGGATATAATAAAATGATTATTAATGAAGATTTAATAAAGAAAGTAGCAAAGAATGCTCGTTTAGAATTAACAGAAAATGAAATAAAGAAATTTACAAAAGAATGCTCTGATATCTTAGATGTTTTTTCAAAAATACAAGAAGTTAACACAAAAAATGTTCAACCATCATTTCATCCCATTGAAATAAAAAATCATTTACGTGAAGATTTAATAGAAGATTCATTATCTCAAGATGATGCACTAAAGAATGCAAAACATCAGATGAATGGTTATTTCAAGGGTCCAAAGGTGATTTAAAATGGAAAAAGATTACGATGTTCTAGCAGCAAAAACAAGTTTAGAATCTACTTTGAAAAAAATAGAAAAAGAATTAGAGAAACCATTCCCTCATTTAGATGGCGATATGAATAGGGCCTATGAATTATTAAAATTTTTAAAGGATAACGGACAGAGTGTGTTAGAATATGAAAAAAGAATGAAAGATATAAAATATCAAGTGGAGATTTGGTGCTGAAATGGAAAAAAAACAAAATCTCTTAACATTGCAATTAGTTCTAAAAGAGAAATTAGATGAATTAGAGCAAAAAATGCTTATTCCTCTTCCAAGTAAAGAAGTAATAGATTCAATTAATTTACTTAATAAAGATATAAGAGATAAAATTAATTTTTTAGAAAGAAATCAACACAGTATAAGTATAGAAAAGAGAAGATATAATAGAATACTTGAAGATATGAATAAAAACTGGCCATTTAATTGAAATGAAAGAGATAATAAAAAAAATAAAAGATATTAATAAAGAATATAATTATTTTAATATAGTTTCTGAAGATTTTAAAAATGAAAACAAGGGAAAATTAAATAATTTGTTAATTTCAGTAAAAGACTGCATTTGTGTGAAAAATCTTGAATCAAGGGCAGGTTCAAAAATACTTGAAGGTTATATTCCTGTTTTTAATGCAACTGTCACTCAGAAATTAATTAATGAAGGTGCAATTATAATAGGAAAAACATCACAGGATGAATTTGGATTTGGTTCTTTTTCAGTCAACACTTATAATATTCCAAAAAATCCATTTGATAAATTAAGAACCTGCGGTGGTTCTTCAGGTGGTTCAGCAGGAATAACAAAAAAACTATCAGAATTAAAAATAGAGCATGTTTCAATTGCAGAATCAACAGGTGGTTCTATTGCTTGTCCTGCTTCTTTCTGTGGTATTTATGGTTTTACACCGAGTTATGGTTTAGTCTCAAGATATGGATTAATTGATTACGCTAACTCTTTAGATAAAATAGGGGTAATGGCAGATTCTTTAAAAAATATTAAAAAAGTATTTGATATAATAAAAGGTTATGATGAAAAAGATTCTACATCCTTAAATAAAGAATTAAATAAAGATGACAAGATAAAAAAAGTTGCTGTAATAAAAGAATCTTTAAATGTAAATCCAGAAATAAAAGAATTAATACTAAAAAAAGTAAAGGAAAAATTTGGAACATATGATATTATTTCTTTACCTTTAATTGAAAAGTATGCAATTCCTGTTTATTATATCTTGGCTATGGCTGAATCAAGCACTAATTTAGCAAAATATTGTGGTATGCGTTATGGTGCTTCTTTAGAATTAAAAGGAAACTTTGACGAATATTTTACAGATGTAAGGACAAAATATTTTGGACAGGAAACAAAAAGAAGAATTATTCTTGGAACTTTCACAAGAATGGCTGGTTATAGAGATGCTTATTATATAAAAGCAGCAAAAGTAAGAAATTTAATAATACAAGAATATAAGAAAGCATTCAAAAAATATGATTTATTGATTAGTCCAACAATGCCTGTTATAGCACCAAAATTCTCAGAAATAGAAAAATTAACACCCTTAGAAAATTATATGATGGATATTTTAACTGTTGGTCCTAATCTTGCTGGCCTTCCACACATATCATGCAATGCTGGTTTTTCTAAAAAAGAAAAAATGCCAATTGGAATAATGTATATTGCTGATCACTTAAATGATTACAAATTAATGAATGAGAAATTAAATTAATTATACTCTCCACGAATCACTTTTTGTATAACTTGATTTTTAATTTCAGGAGGTTCTGTTCTTACATTTACAGCAAATCCTATTAAAGTAATTGGATTTATATTTTGAGCATTTCCAAATATATTTAGTGCATCACGCAATGGAACTATTAAACTAACATCAGCATCACTAAATTGTCCATCTTCAAGGATTTTTATTTTTCCACTTTCATCTATTGTAACTCTTAAATCAAGTTCTCTATTATTCTCTGTATCTTCTATTACAATATTTGCTTTAGGAAAATCCTTCATTATTTTTGTGAAAAATAAATTATTATTTATGAAGTATACAACTGCTTCTTCATCTATTCCAAATTCTTGGCCAGCATTTGTTTTTACTATTTCATTGCCTATCTCTTCAATAGCACCAGGATTATCTTGTTCAGCCTTTTTCTTAAGATCTTCTTGTGTTGATGCTTCATACTCTTTTGAGCATTTAGAACTTTCAAGGACTTTTTCTCTTATTTCTTTATATTCATCTGTAACAAGACCATTTATACATAAAACTTGAGTTATATAACTTTCATAATTACAATAGAATATTTTTGTTTCTGATGTTATTGTTTTATCTTCATAAGGCATATCATAAGTCAAATAATAAATGTCTCCTTTAGATGAAGAATCTAATAAATTATTATCTTTATTATCCTTAATTGCATTTTTATCCCATTCATAAATATCTTTTGGAAGGGCATTGTATTTATCTACAAGAACAGAACAAATTCCTCTGCTTACAGCCACTTCATGATTTGAATTATCATTTATTTTGTCCCAATCTGGATAATTAATACTAAAATCACTATTTGTATAAGTTTTATATATTACTTCTGATTTTCCTGTTGTTTCTTGCCCATTGCATTTTGCAGAATTGAAAATAATATTTCTCATATCTTGTGTTTTAGGATATGCTTGTTCTATGCATGTAATAGTTACAGCATTTGCATTATAATTACAATCATATATTCTATTTTCAGAAATCATTGTAAAATTTTGATATAACCCTGAATATCTTATATAATTCTCATCTTTATTTAATTCAATTATCTTACCATTTTGTTCATTTACAGATTTAATTATCATATCATACCAGCTTTCTGCAGGTATTTTTTCTACATTCACACTAACACTGCAATAACCTCTTGTTACACTAAGTTCAATATTACTATCTGATGCAGGCCATACAGGATATTGAATAGAAAAGCCATCATTATAAAATTCAGAATAACTAAAACTTTCGGCTATTGCAATATCTAATTGATCTTGTAAACGGGTTTCTGGGCTTGAACATGCTGTGAAAATAATAATAAAAATAACTGATATTATTAAAACTAGTTTTTTATATTTCATTTTAAATTTTAAGGTTTATCGCTTATATATTTTTCTATTAATTTAAAAGCCCCTTACTTAATTCCAAAATCCTATTACATAATAATCTCCCATTTCAAGTATTTTTCCCATATCATCAATAACATGTATCTTGCTCTCTTCTAGAATTATATTTCTGAAATCTTCACCATATTTTTTAGTGAATAAATCTTCTGCCCATCTTATACCTTCTATATGGTGTAATTCTCTTCTATGTCTAATCTTAGTACGATCAATATATCCATACTTTTGTGCAAGTGGAGGTTTAGAATATTGGTCAAACCACTCATGTAATTCTATTATTAATTTATCAATTGTTTCTTTGTTTTCTTCATATAACTTAGGATATTTTTCTTGTATATTCTTTTTTCCTTTCCTAATATGATTTATGGTTTCAGTCATAAATAATTAAGAACAATAAAATACTTAATTCCTTTGGTAAGGTAAATTCTTGATAATACAATAACCCCTATATATTTGTTCTAATAAGATTATTCTTGCAAGCTGGTGATTAAAAGTCATTTTTGATAAGCTTATTAATTTACCTTGTTTTTTTACATTTTCACTTAAACCATAAGAACTTCCAATAACAAAAGTAGAATCATTCTTTATTAGTTCAGAAAACTCTCTTGAACTTATATTTCTGCCTTCTTCACTTAATATGATTATATTATCTTTTAATTTTGGAATAATTAATTTTTCCTCTTTTTTAATTATTTCTTCTTTTGAATTACCAGAAGACTCTTTTAATTCAATTATCTCAAACTTTGTAAATTTATTTATCTTTTTTATATAATCTTTTTCAAGAATACTAAATTTATCTTTTAAAGAACCAATGCAAATTATTCTCATATTTCTTTCTGATTTATTTCATCCCATTTATTATCAACAATAGCAGAAATTACTTGCCCATTTTCTATATTAATAATAATTGTATGGTGTGTTATTATTTGTGCTAATAATTGTTCTTGTCTATTACCATAACCAATTTGAGAAGAATCATATTCATACCTAAAATTATAACAATTATTACAATCTAATTGATCATATCCTGTATATTGCAGACTTTCAGAAATTCCATCAAATTTATAAGTTTCAGAATTTTTTACAAAGTTTTCAGATAATAATTTAGAATTATCAAAATTTATTGTATTTGTATTACAAGCAGCTATAAAAATTAATAAAAAAAGAAAAAGAAATCTCCTCATTTTACTTCTGTGTATACCTGAGCAAATAGAGTCATAAATATTACTGCTGTTGTAAAGCTAGCAATAGCACTTCCTACTAAAGGAATTACTGCAAATATACCAAGAGCTACTACACTTACAACCATTGATAATATCCATACTATCAAGTATTTGCTTGTCATTATTTTCTTGAAAATATCACTGAAATTAAAAGCATCCTTAAATTTCCAAGATTTTGCATATGCTATTATTGCCATTGGAGCAATATAACTTGATACAAGCAATAGTAAAATAGCTGCTATTAATAATGGAGCTCCTGTTTTAATACCACTTAAAACACTATTTGTTACAAGTCCTTTAAGTAATCCTCCGCCAATTGCTAATAAACCAATTATTACTGCTGGTATAGCATATATTATTCCTATTGCAGTTCCAATTAAACCATGTACAAACAATTCTTTCCAGTTTGTCCATTCTGGAAGATCTTTTTTCTTTTGTATAGTTGATTTTGCTACTTCAAGAACATAACCTACTGAAAAGAAACTTACTATTGGAATAATACTTAAAAGAATCCCTATTACTAATTTTTTAATATCCAAAAACGGTTTTTTAAATGCTGACTGGTAATCCATTCATCAACACCTCCTAATTATTTTCTCTTGATTTCTGTGTTTAAAAGCTTTTCCAAAACCTATTTAAAGAATATTAAATAATACTAATTATGGATATAGAAGTTGAAACAAGATCTTTTATAACAGAGCAGGAATACAAGAATTTAATAGAATTTATGAAAAAGAATGCTGAATTTGTAAAAGATGATTATCAAATAACTTATTATTTTTCAGGTGAAAAAGACTTAAGAGTGCAGCAAAATAACTTCTTTTCTAAAATCTGGTTTAAAGAGGGTCAGATACATGATAAATATAGGAAAGAACTTGAAATAAAAATTCCAAAAGAGGACTTTGACAAGATAGTAAATCTATTTGAAACTCTTGGATTTAGTATAGAGATAAAATGGTTTAGAAAGAGAATGCAGTATAATTGGAATAATGTAAAGGTAACAATAGATAATACAAAAGGTTATGGTTATATTATTGAACTTGAAAAAATGTCAGATGATGAACATAAAGAATCAGTTTATAAAGAATTAATAAAAAAACTAAAAGAGTTAAATATAAAAGAAACACCATCTCAAATATTTAAGGATAAATTTGAATTTTATAAACAAAACTGGAGAGATTTAGTATGAATGTAATTATAGGTCTGGAAGCGCATATCCCAATTAATTTAGTAGACACAAAAATATTTTGTGGGTGTGCATTACCAGATGAAAATGCAGAACCTAATACTCATACGTGTCCTGTGTGTTTAGCGATGCCAGGTTCTAAACCTGTTTTAAACAAAAAAGTATTGGAATATGCTTTGAGACTGGCAGTTGCATTAAAATTTGATATTGCAAAAGAGGTTATTTTTTCTCGTAAGTCCTATGAATATCCTGACCTGCCAGCTGGATTTCAAAGAACACAGTATGAAATTCCTTTGGCTAGTAAAGGATTTATAAATTTAAGTTCTGGAAAGAAGATAAATCTTACAAGAGCTCATGTAGAGGAAGATCCTGGTTCATTAATTCATAAAGGTTCTTTTTGTCTGGTTGATTATAACAGGGCAGGAATTCCATTAGTGGAAGTTGTAACAGAGCCGGAAATGGAAAGCCCTGAAGAGGCTCGTGAGTTTTTAAACAAATTAATTACTATTGTTAATTATCTTGGTATTTACGATTCAGCAAAGGGTCCAATAAGAGCTGATGCTAATATTTCAATTAAAGGTCATAACAGGGTTGAAATAAAGAATATCTCTGGTTTCAAGGAGATTGAATCTGCATTAAAATATGAAATAGCAAGGCAAAAAAAAGAACTTGAAGATGGAAATGAAATTAAAAGGGAAACTAGAGGATGGGATACAGACAAGCAAATAACAGTATTTCAGAGATCAAAAGAGGAAGAGCAAGATTACGGATATATCACGGAATGTGATTTAGTACCAATTGATATAACAAATAAATATTTAGATGAAATAAAAAAATCTATTCCTGAATTGGCTCATGAAAAAGTTGAGCGTTATATTAAAACATTTAAATTAAACAAAGAAGATGCAGAAACTATTGCAGCAGAATATTTATTAGCCGATTTATTTGAAAAAGTTGCTAAAAAAATAGATCCAATACTAGCAGCAAAATGGTTACGTCGTGAACTAATAAGAGTTGTTGAATACAATGAAATAAATTTACATGATCTTGAAATAGATGAAACACATTTAATTGAATTACTTGAATTAGTTGATAAGAAACAAATAACAGAGAGAGTTGGACAGAAATTAATGGAGCAATTAATTGAAAAACCATTTTCTCCAAAAGAATATGTAAAACAACAAGGAATTAAAATTGTTTCTGGTGATAAAGAACTTGAAATCTTGTGCAAAGAGGCAATTGAACAGAATAAAAAAGCAGCAGATGATTACAAATTAGGTAATGAAAAATCACTATTCTTTTTATCTGGTATTATAATGAAAAAAACAAAAGGACAAGCAGATATTAAAAAAGTTAATGAAATTCTAAAGAAGTTATTAAAATAGAAAGGTTTATATATGTGTTATCACTTATTTATTTGTAAACACATAAGGAGAAAATATGACTAATATAACATTATCAATACCTGATGAATTGAATGGAAAAATGAAACATCATACTGATATAAGATGGAGTGAAGTTGCGAGAAAAGCAATAGAACAAAAAATAGAGGATTTAGAACTTATGGATAAAATTATTGCTAAAAGTAAGCTTACTCAAAAAGATGTTGACGAATTCGATAAAAAAATAAAATCTTTAGCTACAAAGAGGTTTCTTATGTGAGAATAATTATCGATTCAAATATTTTATTTTCTGCGTTAATTAAGGATTCAGTTACAAGACAAATTCTTGTAAAATATGATAATTTTTTTTTCCTGAATTTATATTTGAAGAAATGGAACTTCATAAGGATGAATTATTAAAAAAATCTGGAATAGATAAAGAAAATTTCAATATTGTTTTACAATTGATACTTAAGAAAGTTATGATTGTACCAAATGATATTTTACTCCCCTTTAAAGAAGATGCATTAAACATTATAAAAAATATAGATATCAATGATATAAATTTTATTGCTTGTGCTTTAGCATATCCTGATAGTATTATTTGGTCTGATGATAAAAAATTGAAAGAGCAAACAAAGATTAAGATTATAAATACCAAAGAAATTATAGAACTTTTAAGAGGTTATTAAAATGAAAATAAAGATTAAATATAATAAATATTGTTGTGATGTAGCAAATTGTAATAGTTATGCTTATGCTGAAATGTATAGAATACACAAAAATTGGATGTATGTATGCAAAAAACATTATAAATTAAAATTAAAAAATGGAAAACCAATAGAAAAAGATATAGGTTTTTATATTTTAAATAAAAATGATAAACCTATAAAAAAGGATATAAAAAAATTTAGCAAGAAGATAAATTGATAATCTTAGTTATTGAAATTGGCCATAGGAGAAATATTTATAATTAAATTAAAAAAACCAAAATTTAAAAGTAATTATTTTTCCATATATACTTTTCTTACAGGCCATGATATCTCTATTTTCTCTTTATCATATCTTTCTTTAAGCGCCTTTATGAATTCATGAATTACTATATATTTATTAACAATTTTTTCCACTCTCAAAATTATTGTAAAATTTATGTTGGAATCTCCAAAATTATTATATCTTATGAATGGTTCAAAATTTTTTACAGCACCATCAACTGTTTTTTGTATATTTCTTGCTACATCTATGGTTACTTTCTCTACTTTTTTAAGATCTGATTTATAAGATACGCCGCATTGCACTAAGGCAGCTATTTCTTGCTCAGGTAATGAATTATTGATTATTATAGATTCAGCAAGTTTTGAATTTGGTATTATAATTATGGCATTAGCTAATTTCTTTATTCTTGTTGATCTCCATCCTATATCCTCAACATAACCTGAAATATTTCCGTCCTGCAGTTCAATGAAATCACCTACTCTTATTGGTTTGTCTGATATAAGATGTAGGCCTGCAAAAAAATTGCTTAAAGTATTCTGCAAAGCAAGACCAACTGCCAATCCACCAATACCTAGTGTTGCAATTAATGGATTGATATTTATATTAAAATGGCTTAAGAGTATTAATATCGCAATTATGTAGATAATTACATTAATAAATTTGTTTATCAGTTTGGGGGTTTTTTCAAATCTTTTTTGTACCTTAAACCAGAAAGGTATTAAGACTCCAAATAATTTTGAAATAATATATGTAACTATAAATACTCCCACAATAAAGAATAAAGCATTTATTATATTAGAATAAGTATTTAACAAAGATATTGATTTTGCAGATAAATAAATACCAATACTTATTATTATTAAATAAATTGGTTTTGAAATAATCTCTATAATTTTATCATCAAGGTCTGTCTTTGTTTTTTCTGTTAATTTTTTAATGTAATTTTTTATTATGAAATTTATTATAAAAGAAAAGACTAGAGAAATAATAATAATTGTTAGTGCCTGAAGATATTCATTTTTTATAATTACAGTAAAATCCATATACTTTTATAGAAATGATGATATAAAAGTTTAACTGTTTAAATAGAGCTTCCAATTACTAAAGCTACACCAATTAACATTATTATACATGATATTGATTTATACAATAAATTACCTTCTTTAAAAAATTGTCCTCCAAGTACTGTTGTAAGCAGTGTGCTTGTTAGTAATATTGGCATTACCAAGGAAATATAAGCATCTTTTATTGCAAGATAATAAAATGCTGTTGTCAATAATCCAGAAACAGCAGTTATGAATATAGGTAGTTTTGCACGCTTCATTGTTCTTTTTATTTTTTTTAATTTTCTATCATCAAGCACTTGTATAGAAACAATTAATACTGTAGTAAATAAATAAACAAAGAACAGCATTGTTATTGGTTTCAAAAAATTATTACCAAGAACATATCTTTCTCCTATTGAGGAAAATGCCCCTATAATTAAAGAAAAGAACAGCATTATAGAATATTTTGAATTTTTAAGATGTTCATAAACTCTTTTGAAATCACTAAATTTATGATCTGCTTCAAGTACATAAGCTCCTAGAACAATGAATATTATACCAATTATTTGAAGTATTGTTATTTTTTCATTAAGTATAAAATATGCAAGTATAACAACAATAGCAGGACTTATATTTGTTAATGGTGATGCTATACTTATATTTAATCTTTTAAGCGCCTTTGTCCAGAATATATCACCTTCTACACCAAGTACAGCAATAACTGCAATAAGAGCATAAACACTTAAAGCCAGTTTAAAATTTATAAATGGTAGTAACACACAGACTATTATAAGCTGAAATATTTTATTTGTTGCAAGAAATGTTATTGAGTGTTCTTTTATCAGTGTTCTTTTTCTAAATATTGTTGACACTGTGCTGAATACTGCAGACAGAAATGCATAAAGTATCCATATCATATTAAATTATATATTACCCCCCCAATTAATATTAATGCAATGAAAATTTTTAGTAACAAACTTTTTGTCATTGAATATTCTGGTTTTCTTTCTTTTGATTTTTCTGCTTTAAAAGTCATTCCTAGCACCAGCAAACCTGCTAATCCTCCTGCAAAAACACCTGCAAAATTAAGCACTTTGGTGAATGTTGCAACATTTCTTAGTATTAAAAATAATCCAAGAGGTATTAACATTGCTAAAAAGAATGACAAATCTTCAGATAATTTAAAATCAAATTTGTATGTCTCCTTCATTGCTAAACCAAGAGCTAAAAATGATGTGAACATTGCAAATATAGCAAATAGATTTCCAAGCACAAGTGCAGTAGATCCAAGATAATCTCCAAGACCTATTGTACCTATCTCTGTTGTGTTTACGCCCGTAACTCCAACAATTATTAGTGCGAACAGAGAATAAATAATTATAGGTATAATGCTTCCTATCAATATAGCTTTTTTTAACTCTTTTTTATCTTTATACAAAATCTCTTTTGCCTCAGGTATTGCTAATAAACCCATAAATGCAAATATAATGACCCCATAAGGTATAAACATATTTGATGGATTAAATGTTGTTAAATTATTAATATCTATATGAATTACAGATAGAAAACCTAAAACAACAACAATTAAGAGTATCAATGAGCAAACTATTAATTCTGAGAAGCTTATTTTTTTTATACCCCTGAAAACCAAAAATGCAGCAATAAAAAAGAACACAAAACTCCATAATATGGGATTTCCACCAAAGATTGCTTTTAATGAAAAACCAGCACCAATTAAATATGCAATTAAAGCTCCATAATCTCCAATCAAAACAGAAATAAACATTAAATATTTTCCATTTTTACCAAGATACTTGCCTGCGTACCCTGTAAGCTGATGATTTTCCTTTGTGCTTAGTACTATTTCACCAAGATATAAATTTAAAATAAGCATCATAAC
>JAHIVQ010000041.1 GCA_018816585.1 Nanobdellota archaeon | reverse complement strand
TAACAAAAACTTAACCAATAAGGAGAAATAACATGGATTCTGAAGTCAAAAACAAACTGGATGAATATTCTGATGATGAATTAAAAACAATGATGCCACCCGATGTTTATACAGCTTATCAAAATATTCAGATTGCTAAAATTAATGGTACTGCATTAGCTGTTACTTTAAGTATTTTGTCAGCTATTATGATAAGTGGTGTAATCCTCGATAAATCTAAAAAAGGTACTATAGACGATAGCGAGGTGTATCCCTTAGCAATAACTTTTGGTGCAGGCGGTGGTTATTTTCTTGTAAGACCATTATTTCATTCTATACAACTCAATCGAGAAAAATATGAAAATGAAGTAGAATTAGTAACTACATGGGTAACAAACAATTTTTCATAGGAGAAAATAATGGATATGGGCTTAAATCTTAATCAAAATCAATTCGATTCATCATCTGAATTAAAATTAGTGTATTCTGATTATAAAAAAGTATTAGCAGGCTATACTGATGCCGAATTGAAAGAAATAATGCCAGCAATGATTTATGAAGCTTATAAAAAAATAAATAACACTAATGCTTTAACCACCGCAGCGTCAGTTGGTGGTTTCGGTATTATTGCTGTGATAGCAGGTGGTAGAACAAATGCTACGGCGGGTGCAATTGCTGGTATAATTGGAATGGCTATTGGTTATTTTGTAAGCAAACCGATTGCGAAAGCAGTAACAAGTAAAGGCATGGGTTACGACAAAGTAGCTAGCTGGGTACAAATCAATTTAACCAGGATAAAGTAATATGAAAGGTTAATAATGACAACATCAGAAAAGACAACTGAGGAACTGAAAAAAGATTCAAAGCCGATTACTGATAAAGTTGGCAAATTGATTGATAAGGTTACACGTAAAACCATAACTAAAGTTTTAATTGTAATTTCTATTGCAGTTTCATTCGCTGTAATAATAATTGCTATCGGTATGGCAACAGGAAACATAGATTTTACCAGTGCTGATATGCGGGCATTGGTTAATACAATTAATCAGGATAGAAAAGAACAACACGATTTGAATAGTAAATTATCTGATAATATGATAGAATTACAAAAATTAACTGCTGTGAATACAACCAAAATTAACGATATAAAAGACGATATAAAGGATATTAAAACAGATATTAGGGAAATTAAATTACACGATGGATACAAGGATGATTAAATACATAATGTTATTAATCCTGTCTATGCTCATTGGTTGTGTGAATGTTGATGAGAATCAACTAAGCAACGTTTCTACGCAGTTAAACAATCTTAATATTAATTTGAATAAAATAAATGAGATGAACGCTAAACTACAGCAACTAAATACAGAATTAAAGTTATTGAGAATTACCATAGACAAGCTTAATGATAATTATGAACGTACTGAAGAACTGAAGGAAGCAATAGAACAATTGAACAAGAATATATTGTTTATTATAAAGCTTGCGGAGGAAAAGAAATAATAAATGAGATTAATATGTATTCACGGTACTATCAAAAATAGGGCTAATAATATTATAAAATATGGACTTATTCCTAAATATGCCAAAGGATGGTCTGTAAACACTTCGCCAAAAAGTATGTCTTATTTTGCGCCTATTTATGATATTAAATATTCCAAATTGTATTATTCTGATTATAAACGAGCTATTTTAGCATCACATGCAATAGATTATAAAACAAAAACATTGTTATTATTTTGCTTAAATGATAATGACATTAAGAATATTTATCCTGATGAAGATTATATTATACCATTATTTGAAAAATATTTTAATGTTTATAAAAGGGCATTAAAGGAACTAAGAATAAATGCTTTATGGTGGTATTTTAATAAATATTATAATATAAAACCATCTGATTCTAAATTATATAGAGATTATTTAATTAAAAAAGAAACAGACAATGTTAGCAACAAAGCAAAAATAAACAGAATAATTAATGCAATAAATGACAATTATAACAATCTAAATGACCCAGAAACATTGCATTATTATTTATCTGATTATATAATCAAAAGATATAAAAGATTTGATAATTTGGAAGTAGAACGCTATATGACGGAATACGATTATCTTTCCAGAGAAACATTTATCTTTAATCATTACATTTGTAATAATGCCAATAGAAGAAAAGTTTTAGAAAATATCGTTAATACTAATTTAAGCGAATGGGCTATATCTTCTGGTTCATGTGCATACAATAAAAAAATAGCAGCAAATCGTTTTGTCAGTATTATAGACATCAATAATAAACACAACCTCAAATCATATGATAAATTAGATGAAGAAACTAAAATTATTATTGATAAAATAAGTATAAGAATGATGAAATGGATGAATAAAAATGTGTCACCATTGTTTGGAGGATATTTTATTTAATGGAGGAAAAGAACAAATGAGAAAATTTATCAACTTCTTGCACATTAGTATAAGCATTATAGCGTTTGGTGTTGGTTTTGCCGTTAGCTATGTTGCTATAAAATTTTTTAATATATTCAAACGAGGGAAAAAATGAAAGGTTATTGGTTAAAAAATTGCATCAAAAATGGTATCGAAAAAGAAAACGAGAATCGTATAAAGCCATGTAGGGAATTAGGATATTGTCCTTACGGTTCTTTGATAGAAGAATTTCCTATTGGTAAAGATATTAAATATTTGTGCAAGACTTTTGGTCATAATTGTCCAGTTTTTTATTGTGCTGAGGATATAAAAATTAAAAACGGAAAAGAATCTTTGAGTTTTTAAAAAATAGGAGAAAAAATGAGATTTTTGGTAGGACATGGCACAACAATTGCTTATTCAGATTCTTTGATGAAGCATGGAATAGATACATCAAAATCAGAAATTGGTTGGTCTGGTGTTAGCTCAACAAAAAATCATATATTTTATGGTTCTTTAATGAATATGGAAACAAAAGAATTTATTAAACCACACGGAATACACAATGCTATTAATTATTTAAAAAGAAAAGGCAAAGGACTATGTATAGTATTTATCGTTGATGACGATGGTAAAAAGAAAAATAAAATATATATAGATGAAGATACTTTTGATAATTGGTTACATTTTACAAAATATGGAATACCTGGAACAAAAAATTATAATTATATGCAAAGAATATTAAAAAAACACAATATTTTAGAAATTGATGCTTATAAGTTTATGAGATTTATATTTAACCATTGTCTTAAAATAATAAACGATATAAAAGATTACACTTATAATGTTTATGGTACACGAAATTTAGTAAGAGCTTCTTTATTAGAAGGCTCTGGAAGCATAAAAAAAAGAATTACACCTAATCAGTTTGTTGCATTGGTAACAAAAAAAGAAATAATTTATTGTAATAAATTTTTTAATATTAACAAAACAAACAAAATATACGTAGAGTCACGTATAAAATTATTGCAAAAAGAAATGAAAACACGAATTAAACAAAAAGATTTAGCTTCGGCAGCAGATAAATTGTGGGACATGTTAGAAAAAGGAGAGATACCAAAATGAGATGATAATTATGAACGTACTGAAGAACTGAAGGAAGCAATAGAGCAATTGAACAAGAATATATTGTTTATCATAAAACTCGTGGAGGAAAAGAAATGACCTATTTAGGAAATACAGAAAGTCAATCAGATTTGTCGTACGCATTAAAACAATATATACAGTATTGGAAGCATGACCCATTAGATAGCTTAAAAATTAATACGATATTTATTATTCCCCCATTAGTTATTGCTGGATTGATTGCTAAATATGGTTTTCATAAAAGTTTTATAAAATATGGTCTGATAGCAGGAATACCAATTGGCACATTGTTTACTATATCAATGTCAGCATAAAAAATTGCATCAAAAATGGTATCGAAAAAGAAAACGAGAATCGTATAAAGCCATGTAGGGAATTAGGATATTGTCCTTACGGTTCTTTGATAGAAGAATTTCCTATTGGCAAAGATATTAAATATTTGTGCAAGACTTTTGGTCATAATTGTCCAGTTTTTTATTGTGCTGAGGATATAAAATTTAAAAACGGAAAAGAATCTTTGAGTTTTTAAAATAGGAGAAAAAATGAGATTTGGTAATAGATGAATGAGTTACATAAATGCGATTTCGCAAGAAAAAGACCCAGCTAAACAGGAAAAATTAATTGATGAGTTTGAACAACATCTGATATGCAAAGGAAATAAACGTTTTTTCATTGGACTAGTAATTGGTGGAGTTATAATATATTTATTTAATAAAAGGAGATAACGATGGCGGAATTAAAACAAGGAATTAAGACAACAGAGTTTTGGGTTATGATTATATTGATTACAATTGCTCTGTTATCAATGTCAGGTTTCATAACTGAGGACAAAGCATTGCAAACGATTAATTTAATCTTCGCAATCGTTGGGGCATTCGGTTACAGTGTATCAAGGATTATTCTTAAAAATAAAATTATTAATGGAGATGATAATGGAAGCACAACAACAAATCCCGATAACCCGGAATCAACAGAGTCCGCAACAACAGATAATACCACAGAATAATGAATATATGAACGAAATAAGAAAAGCTAGAATGCAAGGTAAAATTGAAGCAATTAATTATCTGATGAAAACTTCTAAAACTGCGTTACTTGCTTATGGAACTTTTATGCTGACTGGTAAATTCACACAGAGTAAAACGATTATGATTACTGCTGCTGCTGTCATTGCAATGCTCGATTATTTCAATATTAATTTAGGCAATCTGAATAACATTGTAAACAGGGGCAAAGAAGTTGTTAACCAGGCATCAAATCAATTTGGTCAAATGGGAGCATAGCAATATGAAAAATTTTTATATTGAATGTACATATCAGAAACGTGGTGATAGGTTTGAGCAAAAACAAATAATATTTAGGATTGGCAATAATGATATAAAAAAAGACCATGATGGCTGGGTATTAATCAATAGTAAAATTGTTGATAAGCCATCTTATGCATGTAGTCTTTGTAATACTGATGTGGGTAGCGATAATAGCATAAACATTGTTTATACTGGCGGTTATGAATCAGCATATTTTGGCGATATGAACCATGTTGATTTTATTATGTGTGAAAACTGCTTAAAAGATTTAGTGCTGAAACACAATATAAAAATTATTAAAAAGTAATTATGCAACAAACAATATTTCATAAAAACATTTATCTTTTTATTATCGAATCTGTTGATTTCCAATTATTACTTTATGATTCTAAAGTATCATCGGAACAAGCAACAATCGCCTGTGATGTAATCGCTCAGGCAGATGGTAAAATAATTTTCTATGTCAGTGATGAACATGAAGCAAAAAGTTTGGCAATATTTTTTAACAACAACACTAATTATTTATTACGCTGTGATGACAGCAAACAATATTATTATATAAACGCAATTAAAGAAAAAACTATAAATAATTTTTCTAATAACCGTATAATGAAAGTAGATACAAATAATGTTGTTGAAGATGATGTTATGGAAACAAATATATTTGCGGAAAAAAAAGTATATGCTGACGACCCGAAACTAATTTCGATTTCTTTTAATCGCAATATGTGGAAACAAAAAGCAGCCAGGAAATTATTAGAAGGAAACGGGTTTAGAACTTATTGCAATGTCGAAGGAAAGCGAAAAGGTTGTCAAACAAGCGGGAATCAATATATCTGGTTTCAGAATGACCCGTTGTTATATGAAAACGGGTTAAACAAACCAGAAAAAAATAATGTTAGCAAAATAATTATTAATGACAAAGAAGTCATAATACGAAAAGGAAAACTAAAACCTCTAAAATAGGAGTTAAGAAAATGGCTAAGAAAAAATCTACTGGTAAATCACGAAAGTACGTAGTCGTATTTGCAAGAAAATATGGTGTAAATCGTCAGGGATTTACATGTAATTCTACTGATGGTGCTGCGGGAGCAGCTAAATCTTTTTTGAGAAAATATCATGCAGCACATGTATGTGCTTTTGCCAAAAAACACAGTTTTTCGGTTGCAGACGCATATAAGTATCTTATTGCGTTGTTTTTGAAAAAAGGTATTTTGCCAGATGCTGGTGGCAAAACAAAAGGTACTGGTGGAAAGCCTTCACTGTTTAAGATTGGTAAAGATGGAGCTATTACTTCTGCATCAACAAAAAATGTTCCTTCACTGACAGCACCCAAAAAGAAAGCTACTAAAAAGAAAAAGTCTACTAAGAAGAAAAAAGTCGGCAGACCTAAAGGTAAAGGTAAGAAGAAAACCACGAAAAAGAAATCAACCAAAAAAGTCTACAAGCGCAAAGATGGTTATTACAAAAAAGTCTACAATGCAAAACTTAAGAAGAGCACTTTCAGAAAATGTACTGCTGCTGGTGTATTGATTCGCAAAAAAGGTGGAGCTAAAAAAGGTAAGGAAAAGAAATCAACCAAAAAAGTCTATTACAAATCTATGTCTGCCTATGGTAAAGGTAAGGAAAAGAAATCAACCAAAAAAGTCTATTACAAATCTATGTCTGCCTATGGTAAATTTAGTAGATAACAATATTTACTGCTCGCTTCACCACATTTTGATACCAAACACTTTAACATAGAGGAAGCGGGCAGTCTAAATTAAGGTGTATAATGAGTCTTAAAAGCCTTTA
>JAHIVQ010000040.1 GCA_018816585.1 Nanobdellota archaeon | reverse complement strand
CTGTAGCAACTTCTGTTATAGTTGCCTGTCTGACTCCTTCAGTATAATACTGCCTTAAAAAGAATAATAATATTATAATAATTAAAAAGATAAATCCTAAGATAAGATAAGTGCTAACCTGTCCTCTTTTATTCATATAAATATGATAAATTTATACTTTAAAAAGATTTCTAAAATAAAAAACTAGATATTTATAATACAATTAATATACAATCTTATACATAAAATGAACAATAATTCATTAAAATATGGAAAAGCGAAAAGTATATAAACTAAAATGGATAGGTATAAACTAAAGTGGAAATGTATAAATTAAAATGGACACGATTGCAGGCAGAGATATTCAGATTTCTGTGCATAAAGGCAGGACAGACTCTAAACTTAAGCGAGATTGCCAGATCTTTAAAAGTATCTCCAACAGCAGTTTCCAAATCCTTAATTGAACTAAAAAAAGAAGATTTAGTAAAAGTAAAAAGGTTAAAAAAAATAAATCTTTTATCAATTGAATTTAATAGGGATAATTACAAAGCAATACACCTGAAAAGAGCTGAAAATTTAAAGATGATTTATGAATCAGAACTATATGATTTCTTGTATAATAAATTTCCTGGATGCACAATAATTCTTTTCGGAAGTTATTCCCTCGGTGAAGATGTATGGTTTGGAGAGTCGGATGAGCGCAGTTCAGATATAGATATAGCTATAATAGGAATAAAAGAAAAAGATATTGATTTGAAAAACTTTGATAAAATATTAATGAGAAAAATATCTATTAATTTTTATAAATTATGGGAGGATATTCATAAGCATTTAAAGAATAATATTTTGAATGGAATATTACTTAGCGGAGGAATTGAATTATGAACCTACCAAAAGAATTTGAATATTATTTAAATCAAGGGATAATTAAAAAATGTATAATAAACAAATCAAGGGCCAAATTCCTAATTGAAGAAAGCGAAAAATCAGCAAAAGGATTGTACAAGCGCATTGAAATGATGAATATAGATGAGTATAATGCTAATTCAATGGTGAAAGACTGTTATGATATAATCATGTCCCTGATCCGAGCAAAGCTGCTTTTAACAGGATACTGCTCAGCAGGACAGTTTGCACATGAAGCTGAGATATCTTATCTTAAAAAATTCGGATTTCCAGATAATGAAATTTCATTTATCAATGACTTAAGATATTTCAGAAACTCTGTAAATTATTATGGTAAGATATTAAATATTGAATATGCACAGCAGGTGATAGATTTTACAAAAAAGATGCATACAAAATTAATAAATATGATAGAAGATAATCTTGAATTAAATGAAAAAACTAAAAAAGAAACAGAAAAAGCAAGAAAGGAGATAAAAGCTGGAAAAGTAATTTCTCAAGAAGAAGCTGAAAAAAGATATAATAATTATTCCAAAAATAAGTTATAGAGAAATAAAAAGTTATTTAAATCCAATAATTACAAAATAAGCAATGGAAATATTCGCATTAGGCGGTTACAACGAGGTTGGAAGGAACATGACCGCCATAAAAACAGGTGATGAAATAGTTATTATTGATATTGGTATTTATCTTCCAGCAATTATTAATCTTGAATCAGAAGAGCGTGTTGACATACCAACAAAGAAACTTAAAAAAATAGGGGCTCTGCCAGATGATTCTATTATTGTCGAGCAAAAAGACAAAGTAAAAGCAATTGTTCTTGGTCACTGTCACTTAGATCATATAGCTGGAGTTCCATTCTTTGCTCCAAGATACACTAATGCACCGGTAATAGGAACACCTTATACTTTAGAAGTACTAAAAGAAATAATGAGAGATGATGAAATGTCAATCCCTAATAAAATGATTACAGTAAACCAGAATTCAAGTGTAAAAATATCAAAAAATATTACAATAGAATTAATTGGAATAACACATTCAACAGCGCAGTGTGCATTTGTTGCTGTTCATACTCCTGAAGGAACTGTCTTGTATTGCAATGATTTCAAGTTTGATAATTCTCCGCAATTAGGGCAGCCGCCAAATTATAAAAGATTAAAAGAATTAAAGAATGTTAAGGCATTAATTTGTGAATCACTATATGCTGATAGAAAAGGCAAGACTCCAAGCGAGAAAGTAGCAAAAGAGATGTTAAAAGATGTTTTATTAGGTGTTGAAAATAAAAATAATGCAATATTTGTAACAACATTTGCATCACACATAGCAAGACTTTCTTCAATAATTGAATTTGGGAAAAAAATGAAAAGAGAAATTGTATTATTAGGAAGATCAATGGCAAAATATGTCAATGCTGCTGACAGGCTAAAAATAGTTAATTTCAAAAAAGATGTTACAATACATGGGTATGCAAAGCAGATAAAACAAGTTCTTAAAAAAATTGAAAAAAACAGAAGTAAATATTTGATTGTATGTACAGGAAGCCAGGGAGAGCCTGATTCTATATTAGATAAAATAGTGAGAAAAAAACTAGAGTTTAATTTCAAAGATGGAGATCATGTTATTTTTTCATGCAAGACAATACCAGAGCAGATTAATATTGAAAACAGGGCAGCACTTGAAGAGAAATTAAAAAAACATAAAGTAAGAATGTTTACAGACATTCATGTGTCTGGCCACAGTTCATCAGAAGACCTCAGGGATTTAATACAGATGGTAAAGCCAAAGAATGTAATACCTGCTCATGGAGAGCCAGCCAAACAGGAAAATCTTGCAAGAATAGCTGAAGACTGCGGTTACAAAATGGAAAAGAATTTGTTTGTAATGCATAATGGAAGAAAGATTATTTTATAATTTCCCTTTTTGTTTTTCTTTAGATTTTAATTTTCCTGTTATTAAATCATTCTCAATTAATTTTGGATTTATCTTAGGATATTTAAATCTAGATAAAAATACATAAATTCCTACTAATATCACTAATAATCCAACTAAAAGAAGTGAATAATTTAGATTTGAACTTATTAATCCTATAAATGCTCCTGTTATTGGAATAGTTTTATTCATTTCTCCAACTGGACCTGAAACTTCTTGATTATTTCCTGTTTCTGATGATTGTGCTTCAGGTGTACTTATACTGCAAGTTTGTGTTTGATATTCAACTGATGGATTTTTATTACATGTTTTCTTATATTCTAAACAGGTTTGCTGTCCACTTAAACAATTACTCCATTGCAAACAAGCCCAATCAGGTGTGCAAGAACCACCGCCACCTCCGCCTCCACCACCTCCGCCATTACCTCCAGTAGGTACATAAAAGGTTGTGTTAAAAGTATTACTTGATGTGTTTATATTTCCCCATCTATCTGAAGAGGATATGTTATAATCATAAAATGTTGAATAATTTAATGACGTAAGCAATAATGAATGATTTAATTCAAAGATATTTGAATATACATTTAAATTTAATCCTAAACCTAATAAACCATAATATACACTAGAATTTGCAGGTTCATCTGTTTTCCAAGTTATTTTTACAGAGATTGATGAATTATCTACATTTGGATTTAATATTACTGGTGCAATATTATCATAATAAAATACACTTGTAGATGATGTATTCTCATTGCCTGCATTATCATAACATTTTACATATCTTGTATAAGGATTATTAGAATGTAAAACTGTTGCTGTTAAATTCATTTGATTTCCAATTGAACTATTAACTAAGCTATTATTAATATATAATGAACAATTCTTAATCCCGCTAGGATCTATAGCAGTTATATTACAACTAACAATACCATTTCCATTTTCACCATCATTAGGAGTGCATACTAATGAATCTATTGTTGGAGCTATTATATCATAATAAATCTGATAAACTGGTGTCTGATTTGCATTATTTAAAAAATCTCTACATTCTATATAAAATGTGTGGGCATTATTTTGAGATATTACATTATAAGTCATATTTACATTTAATGTTGCATTTAATGTTGCATTTACTAAAGTAGAATTAATATACAAGGAACAATTACTAACACCAATATCATCTGTTAAAGAAAAATTAAAATCAAATATTCCATCATCATCATTTGTATTATTTAGTAATTCAAGATTTGTCAAATTAAAAGCAGGCCCTGATCTATCTATATTTAACAAGAATAAATCTGATTGATTTGATGAGCCACCTTTATTATAAATAGTGTAGAAATAACATAATTTATCTCCATCACTAAATAAAGAAATATCCAAATTTATATTACAATTTGATTGGTTACAAATCATTGATTCATTTTTATAAATATCTCCACATTTAGCATAACTAAAATTTCCATAATCAATTCCTGTTTCAGGATCAGATACATCTACTGAAAATCCATAAGATAAATTATTTGTGAATGTATTATTTACTGGATTTGGAATGCCTAAAATTGGTGCTGAGTTATCATTATATAAAATTATATTTAAAGTGTTAATATTGGTTACATCAACCACATCTATAGTATATACATCAAGACTGATAATTGAATCTACAGAAATAACTCTTGCAGTTAAATTTAATAAAAATAAACTGGGTGTTCCGGTAACGCCTGTACAATTTATAACATAGTTTTGTCCATTTAATCTCCCAGAACAAGGATAATTATCTAAACTTTGATAATTAATTATTTCTAAATCATTCAAAGGTATAGAAATATTTATTTTATTGACCCAACTACAGGTAGGATATCCACATGATGGAATCCAATTAACAATTACTGTAAAGTTAGTATTTTGTGTTTCTACAAAAGATGAATAATTAATCAATTGTACATCAACACTATGTGCACCATATGCAACAGAGATTAGACTTAAAAATAACAACAAAAATAAACCCCTTTTAAAACACACCCCAACTTTCATATAATTAACCAATTAATTTTGTATATAAATCTTTTTATTCTTAATAAGATATTTTAAAAT
>JAHIVQ010000039.1 GCA_018816585.1 Nanobdellota archaeon | reverse complement strand
TGACAAAGCTGTTTGTAATTCTGCTAATTTAGGGGTTGCATCTCTTAAAAAAGTAACATAATTTACTATTTGCTCTTTTATTAATACAAATAATATAATCAAAGATACAAAAAATAATATATTTATTAAAAATATTTTTAGTTTCATTTAAACAAAAGGTTCTTGTCTACCTTCAAAATTTATTTCTTCAACAATTTTTATTGGAACACCCTTTGTTTCTACATCTTTTATGATTGTAGTATATAATTTTTTAATATCATTAGTACACATTCTAACACAACCAGCTGATGCCCTTTTACCTATTTTAGCAGAGTTTACAGGTCCATGAATTTCAATTAATCCACCAAGCGATTTAATCCCTTTGTTTTTAGCATTTTCAATATCTTTTTGTATAGGATAATTAATATATAATTGAATTTTTGGTTCAATACCACTCACACCACTTCTTTTGTCCAATATATAATCACCAACAGGAGTTTTTAGATCACCTTCTTTTTCTTTTGCTCCAGGCTTTGCTCCTGTAGAAACAGGTTTTGGGTATCCTTCAACAAGCTTTTGATCTTTAAATAAATATAATGCTTGACAATCTTTTGTTACAGTTTTTGAATTATAACTACATCCTAATTTTTGTTGTGTACATCCTGGAACTCCAGTAACAACTAATACAAAATACCCCTGAATTGGAATATTTATATTTTTAAATAAAATTTTAGGTGTTATAACCTTAGCTGTAGTATCTTCTGAATAATCTTTATCGTCAAGTAAATCTATACTTTGTTTCTTTTGGATGCATTTTTTAGTTGAGTCATCAAACTGGCAATTTGAACATTGATTGCAATATATATTTATTAAATTTGAACAATCAGAAGGACAATCCAAACAAGACTTAAAGAAATTATCTTGGAATGATCCCAAAAAGTAACAATTACCAAGATTATTACATTCTTGTTTATCACAAGTATTAGTATCAAAGAAACTTCCGCCACAATCAGAACATGTTTTTATGGTTTTACTAGTAAAACTTATTAAAAGTGTAGCAGAATTTCCAGTTAATGCTTTTAAAGTTATTTTAATTAGATCATCACAAAAAGATTCAGTCTTTCCTTGCATAATACCATAATTAGTTAATATATTTTCACAAGAAGGACTTATTAAAACCCCTTTATTTTTTATATCAATTTCATTCAATTTTATACTAAAACCTTGATCTTTAAAATTATAAGTTTCTCCAGATGTTAGAGTTATTGTTTTTTCATTAGTTGCTTGAGAAATAGTTACACTGCATTTATAATCTGTCGGACAATCTTTATTAGAATTACATGATATAATCTGTTGTGATTTTTGTAAACATATACCTCCAATAACTTCATCACTTAAATCACAATATCCATTTGTACATTCTTCAGATTGTGAACATGGTGATCCATCTGGAAGTCCTGTAACAACATACTCTTGGATTGTAATATTATACAAAGGAATATTATTATTTATTGCTGCTAGTTTAAAGATAAATATTTGATTGGTACTTGAGCAATCTATTTCTTTTGCTTGATTTAATTCACTTTTTTTAAATTCTATAGTTCCACAATTAGTCCTTAGTATATAATCATTATCTGAATAAGCAGTTTTAGAAAGTGTAATCTTAAAATTTGGATATCCTTGTAATGTAGATTCTTTATCAAAATCAAAATCTATAAGTTTTCTTGTGTTTATAACTTTCTTTTTAGAATATACATTTTCATTAGTTGTTTGTTTTATGCATATACCTTGTTGTGTTTTAGTTTCTTGGTTTACTCCTCCGCCAACAGGTTGTTGAGTTTCTTGAATAATAGGAATTTCTTTTACTGGAGGAGGAATTGTTGCAGCAACAGAAACAAAAATTTCCCCAACACTTATCTTTGCCTTAGTTCTTGAATCTGGATCTAATGAATATTCAGAAATTTGCCTGTAATTATAAGGCACTGATTGAGTATTACCTTGTTCATCTGTAAACTGTTCTGTTTCTCCTTCATTAAGCAATTTAACTAATTCCTCTTTCTTTGTTGTAATTTCTTTTTTGTATTCTTCTTTTTTAGTGTCTAATTTTCCAAGAGTATATTGGCTTTTTTGTGCATCAAATAATTGTGCTCTTAATATAGCAAACTGCTCTTTAGAAAGTTTTTGTGATTCCTGACTTAAT
>JAHIVQ010000038.1 GCA_018816585.1 Nanobdellota archaeon | reverse complement strand
TCTGAAAAAGAATATGAAAGGGATTTGAAATATCTCATTACCAATATACCTCCTTATGAACAGGTAAAAAAAGAGATTTTGGAATTGATAAACAAGCTGAAATTATAAATTTTGGAAAGAAAAAGTTTATATATATATATAGTTTATCTAATTTTAACATGAAAAAGAGGGTATTGATAATATTTTTAATATTTTTAATACTTTTAGTTATCCCCTTTGCTCATGCTTTATCTTTAAATGGAGTTTTATCTGAATTTTTTAATAAAATTTCTGGTAAGGCTACTACTGCAAATTTATGTTCAGATTCTGATAGTGGCTTAGATTATTATACTTTAGGAACAGTTTCAGCATCTACTAATTTTGGTCTTAGAAGATTAAATTCACGAACTGATAGATGTATAAATACTGGAACTATACAAGAATTTTATTGTGATAATTTTAATAATCTAAAATATAAAAGTTATACTTGTCCAAATGGATGTTCTGGTGGTGCTTGTGTTAATGAAGTTACAATACCTACTTGTACACCCAATATAGTATGTTCTGATTGGGGAGATTGTATGACTATAACTCTTGAAGAATTATCTAAATATCCTGGTTTTATCCCAGGAGATCAAATACAAAGAAGAGAATGTACAGATACTAATAATTGTGGAAATGTAATTCCTTATACAAATACAATACAAAAATGTACACAAACTAAACCTATTGTATTAAAAGATTGTGCCTGTTCAGATTCAGATGGTTTTAACTATTATACAAAAGGTTTTGCAAGCGGAACTTTTTATGAGGGAACAAATCAGCAAGGATTAGTTGAAGGTTGTATTATTGAAGATTCAAAAGGACAACATCCTGTTTCTGAATGTACTGGGGAAGGTTGTAAAGTAATTGAATATCTTTGTCAGGATTATAATAATGTTGATATAAATTCTGGTTGTAGTACAACTAGTAAAATGTTAAGAGTTGATTATAATTCAAATTGTCCACAGGGTTGTAAAGATGGAGTTTGTATAAAAGAAACGGGCGGACAAATAAAAGAGTGTTGGAAAGATTCAGATTGCAAAACAGTTTGTCCAGAAGGCACTACAAGTTATTATTGTGATATTCCAAATAATTGGTGTCATTGCACTATAAATTCACAAATTATTGTTAATGAAACAAGAATTTTAAATTTTTGTAAAGAAATTTCAGAACCAAAACATAAAGATACAAGGTGGGCAATAGAGATCACTCCAGAAAATGTTTATTATAAAATATTTTTAAGTGAAGGAAAATCTATTCCTATCAAAGGGAGATATGATTTTCATTCGGCTTGTTCTAATTTTTTAAACATAGACACTTATGAGCAGCAAATTTATGAAAAAAAATTAGATGAATTGAGTTTAAAATATGATTTTAAGATAGGGGAGCCCATAGCTTTCTTACTTTGGGATTGGGGAATACTGGAATCAGAAGAAGTACCCAAACAATTAGAACAAACAATACCTAATTGTGCTATTATAAAATCAGGTGGTGGTTTTAGTTATAATAATATTATCCCAAATGATCCTACTTTTTGTTTTTATTCTTGTATAAATGGTCAAAATAGATTGTTACAAATTATAAATGTTGATATGGTTTCGAATAAATTGACTATTAAAGTAGTTGATACTGGAGAATTATATAAAGATATTTCATTTAAATTAAATCAACAAACTCCACTTAATGATATAGATAGTAGGATAAATTTAACTGTAGACCAAAATAGTATAACTTTAAACCAAAGAGTTGATTGTAATTCAGGTCCAATAGTTGAATTAACAAGTGAATGGAATACATGTATTTTCAAAGGTTCAAATATTACACAAACATGTTATAGTAATGGAATTTATCAAGGAAGCTGTTCTGGAGTTGGATCTTGTATAATACATAATGGAGGTTTAGTAAAAGAAAATCTAACTTGGAAAAGTACTTGTGGAGGATATGGTTATACTACAATAGATGGAATTGATGAATCCATAGAATTTGATTGTAATAATTCTACAATTTATATAAATCAAACAATATCTAAATTTTATAGATATTCTTATTGGGCATGTCAAGATGGATATAAAGAAGTCCATGAAGATCCTACATCCTGTAAGTCTTCAGATACATGGCAAAAATATGCAGAGCAATCATGTATAAATAGGTGTAGTACCCAAACCGGAAAATGTGGAATAAACTCATTTTCCGTTTCTAATGAATGTACTTCATCGCAACCACAACAACAATGTTATGGTACATCTCAAACAATAGTTCAAGGTATAACTGTATGTGGAATTACTGTAGTTGATGTTGATGAAGCTGAAACTAAATGTATTGTTGAATATGTAGGTAAAACATATATTGTTGATAAAGGACAGACAAAAACTATGGATGATGGTACTATTATTGGTGTTATTGATGTTACAGCAGTACACGAATCTGGTTATCCTTATAATAAGGATACTTGTATAATCTCTTTTGGTGGATCGACAATTCCAACTCAACAATGTAATGGTTGTTTAATAGATAATAAATGTATGACTTATGGGGTAAGATCAGGAAAACAATTTTGTGATATGTCTGGACAGTTAGTAATGCAAAAAGGAGATAATATTTATTGTAAAAATAATTATGAATGTAGTTCAAATATTTGCATAAATAATAAATGTGTTAATATTAGTTTATGGAATAGATTTGTACGATACTTTTCAAGATGGTTCAGCAGATAATTAAGTTTATATACAATTTCTTTATTAGTTTAATATGATTAATGCAAAAGAAAGACATAGATTAAGGCAGTTTATTTTCGAATTAGAAAAGATAAAAGGAAGACAT
>JAHIVQ010000037.1 GCA_018816585.1 Nanobdellota archaeon | reverse complement strand
CTAATTTTATTACAAGATTAAAAAATGATAGAATTCATTTAATTAATCCTTTAATAGAATATGCTGGTTTAGAAGATATAGTAACTATTAATGGTATAATAAACCAATTCAATGTATGGAATCCAGAGATATTTAAAAAATATCATCAAAAAGTTATAAAAAATTATAATAGTGATGGTATTGTTGTTGGATCAGAAAAAATGAAATTAAATCCTATTTCAGCCAGTCATTAAATATACCTGCTTTCTCTCAAATTTTACTATTTATATTCCATAATCTTTATAATCTTCACCTTTATCAAATATTTTTTAAATAATTTATGAAAAATATTCTGATGCTCTAATGGAACTATAATAGAGCCGCTCCCGATTTTCATACCATTATATTTTTCTATTAAACCTTGATATTTCTTTTTATTCTTTTTATAACCAAAAAGATTTTTGAATAATGTAACTCTTTTAGATTCTGGCTTTATTCTTTCAAAGGAGAATAAAACCTTGTGCTCTCCTCTTTCTGGATATTCCTTAAATTTGGAATATAATGTAATTCCATTGGATATTATGCTATTTTTTAATTCTTTCCATTCATCCAATCTTCCAATTATAATATTAAAATTATTCTCTATCCCTTTTAATTTCCAATAATTTAAGAATTTATAAGACTTGAAAAATTTGTCTTCTACTTTTGGGATAATATCCTTATAATATTTTTCAGAATTCATGATATCAACAAATATATCAACATCGCTCTCTTTAGTTGATTCCTCCCTTGTTACAGAGCCAAATAATATTATATTCTTAATATCCTTTATTTCAATATTCTCTAATAGAAAAGATACAAAATCAATAGAATATGCCAAAAGCTTATTCAATTTCAACTCCATTTTCTTTAAATAAATCCTTTAATTCATTAAAATTAGATAATACTTTCTGTATAATCTCTTCTTTTTGAGGAATGCCATAACACAGCATATTTCTTTTTGTTTCTATATTATGCATAATATTAAACATTTCTTTTTTATATTTGAAATCAAATGGAAACTTCTCCCTTAATTTATTTTTAGATTTAAACCATTCGTGCTTTACTATAAAACCAGGATCTATTAAATTATTCTTGTGCAGGTAAATTTCAAACAAATCAGCAGAAGCAGCAGATACTCTAAACCCGATTGTTCTCTGCCTTTCAACAATGCCCGTATCAATGGCTTCTCCAATAACCTGAAGGCTTTCCTTTAATCTTTCTTTGTGCTTGTCTATATTCATATTTACAACTGTAACCCCTTCATACCTACAATTGTAATACTAATATATAAATGTTGTGGTTACAATTGTAGTAGTTGTGTAGTTACAAATGTAACTCCTCATTTCAGCCAGCCATTAATTTTTTCTATATCCAAATCTTTTATTATATTTATCATGATCCATTATATCCAATATAAAACATATTATTTCTATTTGATCACCTTTTATGGTATATATCATTCTCCAATAACCAGTAAGTT
This sequence comes from Nanobdellota archaeon, assembly GCA_018816585.1. Lineage (GTDB taxonomy): Archaea > Nanobdellota > Nanobdellia > SCGC-AAA011-G17 > JAFCDX01 > JAHIVQ01. Next base: position 1,376 of record JAHIVQ010000037.1, on the reverse strand, counting down.
CTACTCTCCATAAATTTTTTACATTATAAAAATCAGGTATTCTGTCTTTTTTTATATTATCTCCATAAAAAGGATTTGATTTAATAAACTCAATTTTCTGTTTTATTGATTTTAATAGCTGCATTTCTTCTGTGCTATCTTTTCCCTCTTTTATTTGCTGACCAACTATCTCATTTAATCTTCTATATTCTATATCTGCTTCATCTAAAAGAATGACTCTTACAGGTTTATTCATACCTCTGTTCCTTTTTTTATTAATTCATTTAAGTCTTTTCTTTCGGTAAATACCCAAAGAATTCCTTTTGTTCCTATTACTATTTTTCCGCTGAATTGCAGATAATCCAGTATTTGAAGTATTGTATTATGCATTACTTTTTTTGGAAGCCTTCTTTTTAATTCTGCGACTGTCACTAATTCATTAGCATTTTTTAATACATCTTCCACCATTAATACAGTATTCAAAGTAGGAGAGTGCTCGCTTTTTTGCAGTAAAACTTGTTTCATTTTGATATAGATATATATCTAATTAGTATATAAATGTTTCTATTTCAGCCAGCCATTAATTTCTAATCATCCTCTGCAGTCTTTTATAAATATTTTTCCTGTGATCAGCCATAATAACCTGAAGTGCATTCTGTGAAGTATCAATTCTTATAACCAGCCTGAAATCACCGCATCTTAATTTATACAATGTATAACCCCTTAATCTTTCCAGAAAATGCATCGGGTCTTCAGCTGCTTTTAAAAGTTTTTTAATGATAATTTCACTGGTTTTTTCATCCAAAGAATCAAGATCTTTTTCTGCTGTTCTGGAAATATCAATTGTGAATTTCATTCAAGGAAATTCCTCTTTTTTTTGCATAATTTTCAATGCTTATTACTCTTCCAGCTTTGATGTCATTTAATCCATTTTGAATTTTATTAATAGCCTCATCTGTCAGCTCTCCCTCTTCCTGAAGATCTATTAATTTATTTACTATTTCATCATAGCTCTCTTTAGAATACTCTTTGAAAAATTTTAATCTGTCAACGGTTTCTCCTTTTAATTGTATTGTAGTTGTTTCCATAGTTATATATTTGTTATAGCAACTATATAAATATTTCTATTTCAGCCAGTCATTAAAGTATAATTTTGAGTTTTCTCCCTCTCTTTTCTTTATAACCTGGCGTCTTTCAAGTTTTGTTAAAGCAATCTCCATTTTTGATTTGCTTAGTGAAGTTTTATTTTTTAATTCATCCTCTGTCATGCCTTCATTTTCAAGCAAGGCATAGCATAACTCGCGCTCATCTGCCTCCAAGGAATCAATGACGCTAATCATCAAGTCATTTACTTTTACCGGCTTCTTGTCTGATTTTTTTGGCTTTGGTTTTATCTT
>JAHIVQ010000036.1 GCA_018816585.1 Nanobdellota archaeon | reverse complement strand
GCTATTTCTTTTGTTCCATCTATATCAAAAATATGTGGATTTCCAAAATTTATGCTTGTATCTTTTTTTTCAGGAATATGATGATCAAGAATAAATATTTCTTTGTTGATGAACAAACTTTCTATATCACTTAAATTATTAGAACCAAGGTCTGTGAAAAAGTATATTTTATAATTTTCATTTGAGAATTCTTTTAATTTCTGTTTTGAAAGCTGTTTTATTATAGAAATTGAAAATTTTATGTCTTCTCTTTTTAGTGCTCTTGCAAGAATTGAAGCAGCACTAATTCCATCTGCATCCAGATGAGAGATTATTCTTACAGGTGTTTTTTCTAAAGATTTAAATTTTTCAACCAAGCTATTTATATGCTTATAAAATTCATTATACTTATCCATCATAAACCAATTAATAATTTAGCTTTATCTCTGCTGTATTTCCAATCTGCAGGCAATACTCTATTCTTTTTATAATATTTTGATAATCTGTGAATCTTTGATTCAGTTAATAATAATCCTCTCTTTGCAGCCATGTCTTTTTTATTTAATCCAAGATGCTTTGATATGTAAATCTCTTTTTTTATTAAATCAGATAAATCTTCAGGCAATTGTGAAGCAGCATTATTTTCTTTTAATACCTTTGATATTTTTTTATTAAGAATTGTTCTGACGTCAGGAATACCATAGCTATCTCTTAATATAATTCCAATCTGACTTTGAGATTTTTCTTCTTTTGCCAGTTTTAATATAATCTGCTCTATCTCTTTATCTTGATATCTTAACCAAACTGGCTTTGATTTCTTTGAAGGCTTGTGAGAGCCTGATTTTCCTCGCTTTCTTGAATGCATTCTTGCCATAGTAAATTTAACCGAGAACATGCTTATTAGCATAAACAAGCTTTCACCGGTTTATCTGGTATTTTTGTCTATTAATCCTTTATAAATATTTTGATAGCCCTACCAGGATTCGAACCTGGGTCTCGAGCTCCAAAGGCTCGCATCCTTGGCCACTAGACTATAGGGCTATATATAGTGTTCACAAAACTAGATTTAAAAAGCTTTCCTTAAAACACCATTTTTACTAAATAAAATACATCTAAACCAACAAATAATAAGAAAAATATTATTTCAAAAAAAGCTCCTGTTCTTACAAAACCAGAAATCCTAAAACTTGAGATTGGATGCAAGAAATTTATTCCTTCAAGTGTAAGCCCATCTATTAAAATATGAGATAAATAACCAATTAATACTGCCCATGCAAATAAATTATAATTAAAGTAACTAAGTAAAATAAATAACAATAAAGGAGGAAATATAGTATGCAAAATTCCACGATGTTCAAAAAACATTGAAACAAACTTAAATTTTCTTCCAAGTTTAGAATCCTTGTTGTCTATATCTGGGATTAAGGAAACAAAACAAACTATTAATATAAAAATGTAAGGATTAGAAATATTAAGAAATTTTATTGCTATTAATGAAGATAACAATGCAAAAGCTATATGCGTGTAGTACATCATTTTGATAGTGTTTGTGCTATTTCAACAGGGTTTGCTTCTTGAATATAATTTGCAACAAATTCAAGCCGGTTAAACATTTCATTCTTTGTTGTTCTTCCACGAATTAATAATTGTTTTCCTAGAATATCTGATTTAAGCTTATCAAATTTTTCAGGTGAATTTTTTATTTCCTGCAGTTCATCTTCTGTTTTTTCCAATAAATTTAATACCTGATCTCTAAATAGCACAACTCTTATGTTTGCAGTAGAATCATCAAAAAAGAAATTTATTAAAGGAACATCTTTTGGTATCACTGTATTATGGGTATCACATTTAAAAGTTCCATCAATAGGCTTTACCTTTTTTCCGCATTCAGGGCATGCTTCATAAAATCTTGGCTCAAATAACTGAACTACTGTACCTATAATTTCTACACTATCATTTTCATTAAGATCTGAAATATTTTTTCTTATTAATTGCTGCCTTACTAAAACATCACCAACAGATTCGCCTTCAGGATTTATAATTAATTGTGAGTTATTTCCTAAGTGTAATTCCTTGTAACCATTATTTTCTTTGCAGTATGCACCCCTTATTTTTAGAATATCTGATTCTTTTAAATCTTTTACAGAATTAATCTGAGTTTCATCCCATAAAACTAATCTTGTTGTTCCAGATTCATCACCAATAAGCATTGATGATACTCTTGCTTTTTTTCCATTCCTTACAAACTCTCTTGTTTCATAAAGATTAATGACTTTTGCTGTTAATCCAACTAATCTCATTCCTGGAAGAACATCTCTTATTTTTAGTGTTTTAGGTATTGTAACTATTTTCACACCAAGTTCATTTGCAACTATATGTGCTGCACCTTCTTTGCTTATTAAATCAGAGAGCTCTTTTAATTTAGAATTTATTTTTACATCTAATTCTTCTTTTGATATAACTGACTTTTCTAGAATTAATTCAATTATTTGCTCATATGTTAAATTATACATTTATAACCCCTTTAAGATGTTAAAATCGCAAATTTTATGTTAATATTTTGCAATGTACATGGATTTTTAATTGAAGGGACTTCAAACTTTATTAACTTATCGATTTTTATTCCATTTAATCCTATTTTTTTGTTGCAATTATCTACAGTATCCTTATTTATGCAATCTGAGTATTCTTTTGATTTCTGTATTAAATTCTTATATTCATTTAAATTTGAGTCTATTTTTGTCTTAAAATCAGTAGTGAAATCATAATTCATATTAATAGTATCATAATTTTCTTCTTGTTCTAGTGGTTCTGATGATAAAGAAAAACCATCATTTTCAAGAGAAAATTTATATTTCATTCCTTTTAAAAAAGGATTAATATTTATATAATTATTAAAATGAGAGATAAAGTAATTATTAAAATTCTTTTCTATATCAAAATTATCTGGATTGCAATTAATTTCTGAAGTCCATTCAGGATATCCATCAATTACACAACCAGATATTACATAATTTGAAGATAAATCTTCTAAAGAATCACAATAAGCTAATCTTGCAGAATCTTGAACATAATAATCATTTTTTTCATAATTAATTATTGTTTTTATTAATTGCGCTGATTTTTCACCAACTACCTCTGTCCTGCTTTTAGCAGTATTCTGATAAAACATAAAACCAATAACTACCACAATAACAATTGTAAATATTGCAATTATTGGAAGAAAAATTCCTTTTTTCATGTTTTAAGATTTACCTCCAAATGAATTTCTACTATTCCTGAACTTTCCAAAGGAAGTATACTGTCTACAATTACCATATAATCAGGATCTGCACTAGTAAAACCATTTTCAGCAATTAATTCACTTCCAAATGTTATTTTATATTTATAATTATTAAAAACACTGTTAAAAATATCTGAAGTTTCTTGCTTTAACTGATTTTCATATTTTAATTTATCTATAAAATATAATCTTATTAAATCTGAAATAAATAATTCTTTCCCTTCTAGTGTAACTGGTGTTCTTAAGTAATTTAATAATATCAAGTCAGCATCTAGTTTGTCCTTTGCAACAATGCTCTGCTTTATTGTCTTCGTTGCTCCATAAGGCACAGCAATAAGATACCAATACGCTGCAAGTGTAAAAATTATTAACAAAAATGCAACTACGCCATAGATTGCAAATTCCTGGGCTTTTTTATTTATCATGTTCCAAATCCTGCCTTAAAAATTCCTAAATCTCCTTGCTCAGGAATTATTATACTAAAATTTAGTATAACTGGTTCATTATCCATTATTAAATAATCTCTTTTAGAATAACAAAACTCATTTTCATTCTGAAATTTTACATTGCATAAAGGCCAATTTTTATTAAATTTATCTTTGTTTACAAATTTCTCATTTAATTGATTATCTTTAATATCTAAAAATTTAATATTTAATTGCATATCTCCAAAATTAACACATTTTTCTAAGTTATCAAGTTTTGATGAGTCAATAATACCAAAATGATTATCGTAAGATAGACAACTATAAATTTTATAAGTTAATAATCTTGATTCATAATCTTTTACATCTATTTCCCTTGATAAAAATAATGAAATTCCAGCAACAATTACTATTAGAATAAGTATCAAAACTGAAATTCTTAAAAACCATTGAGGTACTTCCATAGCAATATCTTCTTCTGCCATTAGCTTATCACCACATTATTACCTTTTTTTTCAAAGTTTATGAACAAGCTTTCTATTTCCTTGTTTTGGAAATCAATCCCATTAAAACAAGAATAATAATAGGAGATTACTCTTGTTGTTTTTGTATAAGATTCAACAATACAAGGATTATTTTTAAAATTTAATAAATAATCCTCTTTAGCAAATGAAGCTTTAATATTTATATCAAAAGGAACTACTGTTAGTGTATCCATTAAAAATGCAGAGTCTATTGACAGTTTTTTCATATTGTAAGAAGCATCATTTCTTATCTGATTTACATAATTTAGAATTATTAATCCAATCATAACTCCAAGAATAAAATAAAATAATAATAAATATTCCTTTTCAAATCCTCTTTTATTCATATAACTAAAAGATTAATTGAATTTATATTATTTTTGATTGATTAAATAAAGGGTATGTTCTGAGATACTGAAGATTTTTCTTCAACCAACAATGAATTATAGATTTGTTCAAATTTTGTATAATCTATAGTAGGTTGACTATATGTTGCTCCAGGTAAGGAAGCCCAAAGAGCATTTGTTTTTGCTAATGCTCCATCTAAATCTCCCACAGCAAGAAGCTGATCTACTTTTCTATCTTTTAAGACATTATATACTACTTTATCTTGATTTATTGGTGTAAATTGATCACAGGGAATATTATATCTAACACACCAACCCCTCCATGTGCTATTAAGAAATTGATATCTTCCAGCAGCAGTTGAACTTAAAGTTGAAGATAATTTAACAAGTTGATTGGGGTGTTTATATTCTGGGATACATCCAAAGCCAACTAAAATTCTATAGGGATCAGGGCAATT
>JAHIVQ010000035.1 GCA_018816585.1 Nanobdellota archaeon | reverse complement strand
TTGTTATTCTCATGTTCCACTAAGAACAAATGATAGAACAACAAGAAGAATATCCTTAGTTAATTGTGTTGATGGAGCCCAATTATATGCTTATATGCAAAATAATTCTGCAGGTGCAAAAGTCCTGGATTTTGATGAATCATTAAAAATAGAAAAAGAAGGTGCTCAAGTTATAGTAAGCATTCCATCAAGAACACCAAAACAATCAAATCACAAGATAAAATTCATATCTTTTCCAGTAACAGATAATGAAAACAAATATGCAATTGCTTATTCTCTAAGAACAGAAGGTCATGATTGCATGGACAAATTAATCACAAATACTTCATTTAACTTGCCTTATTTCAAAAAAGATTCTCATTTTGTATCTTTTTGCGATCATGAAATAGCTGCATATCTGCATTTAATAGATTATTTTCATAATGAAAAAAAGAATGTAACCCCTTATCAAATGAGCTTGTTTGCTATACCTACAAATAAAATAATAGAATTAAAAAAAGATCTTGAAAACAAGGTAGTGATAGAAAAGCCAAATAAAGAAGGATTATTAATGGATTATCCACTTACTGAATCTGAAAAAGAATTATTCTACTGGGCTGCTGTAAACAAATATGGGCCTGAAAAAACATTTTATAGAAAAAATACAAAAGATGGATTATTAAAAGATGCTCATTTTAAATAAGTAAATTAGCTTCTTTTTTTATTTTTCATAGATTGTAAATCTGTCTTTTTCACACATAACAAGCATCAAATCGCTTTTTTCCTGCTTAAATGTCTTAAAATCCTGCTGGGAAGGAATGCAAAACATTTTAGGATGGCTATGCAGTGAAATTATAGAATCACAAGGTTCTGATATAACCTCACTGGGCTTTTGTTCATAAGTTTTGGGAATATACAAATCATAAATAAAATAATTTTTATCATATTCTCCAACCAAACAAGCCTTAAATTCATTTCCCAGGTTTTTATCATAAATCTCTAATAATCTATTATAACTATTATTCTCAAAAGAAATAGTTTTATTAAAAAAATAGATTTTGTCATCCTGCATCTTATGGCTTCCGGCAATTCCTTCAAGAATATCGCGGACGCCAAAAAGGGTAAAGTAGCTCAGCATTAAAATTAACAAGAATATTGCAATTATAATAACAAATATTCTCTTAAATAAGGAGGGTTTTTCTTCAATCTCTTCTTCTGAATAATCTTCCATCATACAAGTAAATCTTTTTCTTTTTTCTCTTCTTTTCCGTTTATATTAATAATTCTTATTATTTTCCCTTTTCTTTTAGCATTTATCCTTGATTTCTCAAAATCATCTTCATCATCTTTAGAAACTATTAAATCTTCAATCTTGAAAATATGTTTTATTATTGCCTGCTTGAAATTATCAGTTTCAAAAACAAATTCTTTTGCTAGATTAACATTATCAAAAGAAGCAGAGCAAAAATTATCCTTTATTTTTCCACCTGGTTTAGGTAAAGAATTTTTACATTTTAAACTACAATTATCTGTATTTAAATTTAATAATAAATGATCTAATTTGAATTTTTCATAAATTTCATTAAGCTTTTCTTTTGTAATTGTTTGTTTCTCCAGTTCTGCTTTGTAAATTTTCCCTCTTTTTGAGTATTCATTTTTAAGATCAACAGAAAATTCATGTGAAGCAAGTATTACTCCTGAAATTTCAATTTCTGAATCTGCTTCTTTTGAAATTAATTCAACAAAATCATTTGAAAATTCAAAACTTGATTTTATATTTAATCTTGAACATTTTTTTATTGTTAACAAAGCACGTTCATACTCTCCTTTTCCAAATCTTGTAAATTGTTTATGTACTAATTCATCAACTTTATTTTCAAATATCTTTTCAATGAAGTTCATTTTTGCATTCCTCTTCTAAACATTTTTTGCACAATATGTCTATACCTGATATTTCTGATTCTAATGATAACAACATTTTATATAAAATTATATCTGATTCATTAAAATGATAATTTAATGAGGTATTACAATCCATACAGTAAGTTTGCAAATAAATATCTATTTTCTCTTGAGAACCATTTAAATTCCTTATAAAATTATAAAATTTATTAACAGAATTTGTTCCACTAAAAGTAATCTCCATTATTTTTCACCTTTCATCATATTATTATATTTTCTCTGGCCAAATAATACCCAATAAATTGCTGCAGCCCCCATTATTACCATGGTTATTAACAAAAGATTATTCATATTCTGCCCTCTTGAGCTCTATTGAAATTGCTTTTCTGTTTAATCTTATATAATTAGGGCATAATAAGTAAGGATAACCTCTCTCTTTGCAATAGTCAACTACAAATGGGCTATATTCTGTCATTACATTTATTCCTCTTTTATTTTCATGAATCAAATCAGCACCGCTCATATGTTTTTTTACAGCCTGTGCTATTGAAATCATTTTAGGCAGTCTGTTCTCATTTAATTTTGCCAAAATTTCATTTTCTGAATTAGGATGTACTTTTATTAATGACAAAGCTAATTCTGCTTTTTTCATTAATTCTGCATTGCAAGAAATAAATCCACCATAACCAACATTTACTGGTTTCCATTTTCCAAAAGATGCAACAATAATATCAGAATAACGCCCATCGCATAATTTCTGATCTCCAATTGCTCCAGAAGCATCTTCTATTAATAAGCAGTTATGTTTGGTGCAAATTTCACTTAATTCATGAATATTCTGCTCTGCAAAATAACCTGCAAAACTTGGAACTAACAAAGCAGATGCATCTCTTATATATTTTTTAAGCTCATCAGTTATTATTAATCCATCATTTGTCTTCAGTTCTTTAGGAACAAAACCAAATATTTGAGGATAAATTCTATAAGTAAACCATCCTCCCTGATCTGGAATCAAAATATATTTTTTATTATTAACTTTTTTTGCTATATTCAGTGCTGCAAAAATAGCTGAGTTTCCTCTATTTGTTATTTCAATAGATTCGTGATTTGTTATTTGTTTTAATTTTCTTTTTACAGAGTCCATAGAGTTTTTTTAGTAATATTAATATTTATAAAGCTTAAGGTAAATTCCTTA
>JAHIVQ010000034.1 GCA_018816585.1 Nanobdellota archaeon | reverse complement strand
TATACTATCCATGTCAGTTGGCATGATATCTATTAATTTGACTATGTGCTTGTCTTTTAGTCTTGTCAACCCTAAGCCATTTATTTTTTCCTTGATTTCTTCAATCTTTTTTTCTTTTACTAAGGGTATTGATTTTAAGTATGCTAGTGTTTTAATACCTTTTGGTAGAAGGTTATTATTCTTAGATAGTATCTCCTTTACCTCTGCCAGTGTTAATGGCTTTTCCTCAAGTATCTTTATATTTCCCATTTTTATTGCTTCCTTAAGTGTATTGGGTGTGTTATTATGTTTTTAAGCTTTCCCTGATCATTAAAGGCTATTTCATAACACTTGCCTCTTTTACATATAATTTTACCCATTCTGCCATGAAATCTTCTGAAATATAATGCTTTTTGAACCCCTGGCTCTGCCTTTAAACAGACTACATCTCCTTTCTTAAATTCCTGGAAATATTTGTTAATATTAATTTTACCTTTTTCTCTTTTGCTTTTCTTTAATCTGCTTCTTGTTTTTCTTCTTGATCCGCCTATTCTCGTTACCATGGATTTTTAATTTAAAAACACTATATAAAGCTTTTGGAGATTGTTTTATAAATTTTTAGTTTTTCTCTAAATATGGAATCTGAAAAATATCAAAATATTGAAAAGTTTTTTGAGAAACTATCAGGAGATGAAGGATTTATGTACTTTCTTCATGAATTTAATCATATTGATCCAGGATCAGAAGAATTTTTAGTTTATATGTTTCATTTAAGAAATCATTCTGTTGAGATATATAATAATATATTAGAATTTTATGGTCTTGAATTATTTGTTTAATATTTTTGACATATAAAACCCATCTTTTTTATAACCTAATTTATTTTTGTAATAATTTTTAACTCCAATTCCAGCTATAACAAATATTTTTTTATAATTTTTTTTAGCTATGTTTTCTGCTATTTTCATTAGTTTAATTCCATACCCTTTGTGTTGTATCTTTCCTTTTTTACCTAAAGAAATAGCAGAACCATATACATGAAGTTCACGAATAATTGCCTTTTTATCAAGTCTTAACCTGCAAAAACCAACTATCTTATCATTGCTTTCAGCAGAAATAAAATATTCTTTTCCATTTGAAGCATTATACTCTAAAATTTTAAATTCAACCTTTTCAATGTTTTCATTTTTTATTTCTCTGCACCTTATACATCTGCAAACAGCACCTTTTTCATGTATATACTGTCTTAAATTAGTCATTTTTATTCCTGCTTCAATTACTTTGCTGCTTATATCACGTTCAACTCTCATTACTCTACAGTATTCAGGAATGAATTTTTTTGCTTCAATTAATAATTTTGTTATTTTTTCAAGGGTTAATGGAATATATTTTTTATTTTTCCATAAATTATATAATTTTGTTCCTTTTATTACGATGCAAGGATATATTTTAAGACCATCTGGCTTGAAATCATCATTATTAAAAATTGTTTTGAACATTTCTAAATCTTTTTTATAAGAACTTCCAGGCAAGCCAGGAATTAAGTGAAAAATTACTTTTAGTCCATTTTCCTTTAATAATCTAGTTGCTTTTATTGTTTCATTTACTTTATGACCACGATTTATTTTTTCAAGAACATCATCATAAATAGATTGTACTCCTAATTCTACTCTTGTACAACCTAATTTTAGCATTTCATTTATTTCTTTTTGAGTGCAATAATCAGGGCGTGTTTCAATGCATAATGCAACACATTTTATCTTTGAATTTTCATTTTTTAATTGTTCTTTTTCTAAAGAAGATTTTTTCTTTAGTTTTAATAGTTTTTTATGAATATTAATAATTCTTTGTTTATCTTTTACATCTCCAGGCAGTTCAAAGAATTTCTTGAATTTTAAAAAATCAAATTTATCATCTTTAAAAAATAGTTCAGAAAAATCATTTAATGCTTTAAAAATATAAGTAACAAACTCTTGCTGATATTTTTTAGATAGTGAAGGAAAAGTCCCCCCCATAATTATTATCTCTGTTTTTTCAAAATTATGGTTTAGTAAAACATACTGTTCTAATCTATTAAAAATTTGCAAGTAAGGATCATAATTATTTCTTATTGCTCTCATAGTTGCAGGTTCTTTTCCAGTATAAGATTGAGGTACAGAACCAAAATAAGATTTAATTCCTCCCGGACACATAATGCAAGGGCCGATTCCAGTTTTAATATGAGGACATTTATGAGGTTTTGTCATTATTGCTATTGGTGCAACTCCAGAAATAGTTCTTGTTGGTTTTGTAATAATTTCTTTTGGTTTTACACTTAAATAATTTAATAATTCAATATTAGATGGAGTTTTATTTAGATTATATTGTTTAGCAAGATTCTTTTTCATTAATTTTAATGCCTTTTCTACTTCTGAACTTTTCATATTTATCTTTATCTTTTTATCTCAAAACCTTTATATAATTTATTGAATCTTTATTAAAATGATAGGGTTAGAAGGAAAAGTTGAAGCTGATAAAATGCCTTGGGAATTAGATAAATCAAAAATTAATATAATTAACGAATATGATGCCAAAATAGTTTCTGATGAAGGAGATAGATATGGTATAGAATTTTATGATTATGATAGTTCTCTTGTAGAATCTACATTACCAAAAAGCAGATTTAATAAATTACCTCATGAAGCAGGCATAGGAACTCATTTTTGGATAGTATGTTATAATATTAAGGGCAAAGAAGAAATATTATCTGTGTGTGTCTGGCCTGTTGCAGAATATTGGCATGAAAGTTGGTAAATAATTAAATTTATATAGTCTGTTTTATAAAAATTAATATGAAAAGAGGTTATAAAAATTTAAAATTTATTTTATTAGGGATATTTATTTTTATAATTCTTATTTCAATATTTTATACATTAAGTTCGAAAATTAGTCTTGGTAATAAAATAGCTATTATTCCGATAGAAGGTATAATTGGTGTAAGTGATTCTTTTAATAGTGGTATTATGCCTGAAGATATTATTTCAAATATTAAAGATGCAAATAAGGATGATTCAATCAAAGCAATTATTTTAGAAATAAATAGTCCTGGTGGTGGAGTTGTTGCTTCTGAGGAAATAGCAAATGCAGTAAAAAAATCAAAAAAACCAGTTGTTGCACTAATAAAAGATGTTGGTGCAAGCGGCGCTTACTGGATTTCAAGTTCAGCTGATAAAATAGTTGCATATCCTATGTCAATTACAGGAAGCATAGGTGTTATTAGTTCTTACCTTGATTTTTCAGGATTAATGGAAAAATATGGTGTTAATTATAATGTAATTAAATCTGGGGAATATAAAGATACAGGCAGTCCTTATAAGGAACTGACTTTCGATGAAAAAAAAGTTCTGCAAGATATTGTTGATCAAATTTATTATTATTTTATTGAGCAAATCTCTGTTAATAGAAATTTAAGTGAATCAAAAGTAAAAGAATTAGCAACAGGAATGGTTTATTTAGGAATAGATGCAAAGAATAATGGTTTAGTTGATGAAATTGGAGATAGAGAGACTGCAATTAAAATAGCAAAAGAACTCGCAAATATTACAAAAGCAGATATTGTCACATATCAGAAAAAAACAACTTTATTGGATATTTTTAATCAATTATCAAGCAATATGTTTTTTTATTTAGGAAGAGGAATTGGACAAGAATTTTTAGCTTCTAATAAGGATGTATTAAAATTTAATGTTTAGAAACTTCTATTATCTCTCTTATTCTTGCTATCTCATTAATCTTATTATTAAGCTCAAAAATAATAAAATAATCTTTTTTTATCTCTTCTGAAAATTTATATAAATTAGCAGCTTCTGGCATATATATTATTTCTTTAGGATGTATTCTATTTGTTGCAGAACCTATAATTATTCTCCATTGTTTTTTGTAATATATAACTTTGCTACCATTAAGAGCGCAGATATCATATTCCTTTCCATCATAAGTTTTTATTTTAAATAGCACCGGTAATTTTTCTTCCATGTCAAATTATTTAAAATTCTCTATTTTAATAACTTTTTGATGAAAAACGATAGATTTATATATTAATATGGCATTCATTTAATATTAATATGGAGTTAATATGGTAAAGGCAATAATAGACATCCCAGAATCAACAAATCATATATTGAATATTATCAAGGCTAAATACAATCTAAAGGATAAGTCAGAGGCTATTTCTAAGATGGCAGAGTTGATTAATGATGAAGTTCTTGAATTAAAATTAAAACCTGAAGTAAAAGAAAAGATAGAAATTGACGCAAGAGATTATATACAATAATTAAACAAGTTTACTTTCAATTAATCTAGATAAAGGAATGTTCTTATTTTTGGATTCTTCTCTCAATTTTAATATCAATTTTTTATCTAGAGTAATGTCTATTCTTTTCCTACCTATTAACAATTTTCCATTATTATCATAATATTCCAATAGTTCTATGGCTTTTCTACCTTGTTTAAATAATTTATTTAATTGCATTTTTCAGTTTCCTCTCGATTTTACTAATATTAATTATGTTCTCTTTTGATATTTTAATGGCAATTTTAACTAATTTTTCTTCATCATATCCTTTTTTATTTTGGTTTGCAAATTCTATTGCTACTAATACAGCTGATCTTTTATTACCATCTGTGAATGGATGATCCACCAATATCGCCCTCCATAAATAAGATAGCTTTTTGTATTCTCCTATTTTCTTGTTTTTTTGCATTGATATTGCAAATTCTAGGCTTCCCTCCCTTGTAATATTACCATTTAATTTTTTATTTATTTTAATGAGATTTTCCTTATCAATTTTCATACACATAAAAAATGTCAACTTATATATAAACCTTTTGTT
>JAHIVQ010000033.1 GCA_018816585.1 Nanobdellota archaeon | reverse complement strand
TTTTTCTATGCTTAAATTCTGGAACATCATTGGAAGCATTACATTTTCCAGTGCTGTTAAAGTTGAAATTAAATTAAATGTCTGGAATATATAACCTATTTTCTTTCCTCTTATTGATGCTAAATCTGATTCATGCAATTTTGCAATGTTTGTTTTATCCAAATAAATTGCACCATAACTTGGAATATCCAAGCAGCCAACTAAATTCATCATTGTACTCTTTCCTGAACCTGAAGGTCCCATAATTGATATGAAAGAGCCTTTTTCTATACCTAAATTTACTTCTTTTAAAGCATTTACCTTAACAAGGCCCATTTGATACTCTTTCTTGACATTTTCCAGCTGGATTATCATTAATATGGAACACAAAGGTTATTTAAAAATGTTTCTATTATGAAATGGTTACAAAATCTAATTACATTTTAATAAAGCAAGGTTTAAATAAAAACAAAAGTAGAATTTTAATAAGTGGGGATGCCGGAGTGGTCAAACGGGGCAGAATTACAAAAAAGTAATGCCTAACCTCAAGTTTTTTGAATAAGAAAGCTGCTGGCTTAGTGCCTACGCAGGTTCGAGCCCTGCTCCCCACATTTACTATTATTCTAGTTGCTGAATAGGTAAATTTAAATATAACCTATTCTTTAGTATAATTATGAGGTTACTTCTTTCTAGGGAATCAAAAAAGAAATTATTTAATTTGTTAAAAGATAAATATAAAGTAAATTCTATTCAAGAATTATCTATAAAAACTAATTTTCAGATTAAGACTCTTCAAAGCTGGTTTTATTTAAAAGATAGATATCTTCCTAGTAGTATAATCGATAAAAGTTGGTTTAACAAATTAGATGTTCTTGATATAAAACAAGATAATTGGGGGTTGATTAAAGGAGGTAAGAATGCTTATCATAAAATTATTAGAGAAAGGGGTATAGCTAGTATGAAAAGGCAACAAGCACTTGGGGGTAAAAGAGCAGCTATTATCAAAGAAAGATTAGAAGAAGAAAAATTTCGTATAAATATTCGTAATCCTTTATTTTTAGAACTTTACGGGATTTTACTTGGTGATGGGTGGTTAAGTAATTTTAATATAAAAAATAAGAAAGTTTGGCTTATAGGAATAAGTAGTAATCTAAAATTAGATAGAGAATATGTAAATTACTATAAGTCTACAATACAAAAACTTTTTAATAGAAATGGCACAGTCAGAATAAGATCAGAAAACAATGTTTCTGAATTTGTTTTAAGTCATAAGATTTTATTAAAATATTTAAATGAAAAACTTAGATTTCCCATAGGTAAAAAAGAGAATCTTAGGATAAATTCTTCCATTTATTCATTGGGTTTTAGCAAGTTAAAATATGTCCTAAGGGGAATTTTTGACACGGATGGTTCGTTTTATCTTGGAAAGAATAAGAAAGGAATACCTTATTACCCCATTATTTCTATTCATATGAAAGAACCAAAATTAATAAAACAAATCCAAGAAATTTTAAAGAGTAAAGGATTTAAGGTAGCTTATGATAAAAATAATAATATGATAAAAATTAATGGTAAAGATCAATTAAAAAAATGGTTAAATGACATTGGCTCATCTAATCCATATAAATTAAATAAAATGAAAGATTGCCTTTTGAGTAGAAATTCGAACCCGACCAACATAAAAAAATGAAGATAATAATAAACAAGCAGGGAAGAAAGTATCTTGTTGAAGATAAAAATGTAAGCTTGAATGAAGGCAGTATAAAAAAAGTTAAACTCGGGAAGAACAAGACTCATTCTGGAAAAATAGTTTATGCAATTAATCCTTTATTTGTTGATTTAGTAAAGAAAATTAAAAAAGGCCCTGCTATTATTCTGAATAAAGATATTGGATTAATAATAACAGAAACTGGAATAAATAAAAATTCAGTTGTTCTTGATGCTGGATCTGGTTCAGGATATTTAAGCTCTTATCTTGCAAATATATGCAAAAAAGTAATTACCTATGAAAATAGAAAAGAATTTTTAAAGATAGCAAAGAAAAACTTTGAATTTTTAAATCTTAAAAATATTGAAATAAAGCAGAAAGATATTTACAAAGGAATTTCAGAGAAAAATCTTGATTTAATCACATTGGATTTAATGGAACCTTGGAAAGTTTTAAAACATGCTTCTAAAGCATTAAAGATAGGTGGATTTTTAATTTGTTATCTTCCAACAATAAATCAGGTTATTAAATTAATAAAAAATATAAAAGAGCCATTTATGATTATAAAAACAAGTGAAGTTATAGAGAGAAAATGGATTACTGATCAAAGAATAAGGCCCGAATCAAGATTAATAGGACACACTGGTTTCTTAATATTTCTTAGAAAAGTTTGTTAGAAACATTTAAATATAGAACTTCTTTACACCAGATAACCAAAAGTTGCTTATTCTATTAGTTATCTGGCAAGAATGAAGTATATACTTTAGTATATAAATATAACGAAAATGAAAAAATATTTACTTGATACAAGTGTAATAATAGAAGGAATAGCTTCAAAACTAATTAAGGAAAAGAAGCTAGATGGTAAAATAATAATAACTAATGCTTCTATAGCAGAACTAGAAAATCAAGCTAATAATGGGCTTGAAATTGGTTTTATTGGACTTGATGAACTTCAAAAACTTCAAGAATTTCAGAAAAAAAAGAAAATAATAATAGAATTTCTAGGTCCAAGACCAAATATTTCTCAAATACAATTAGCAAGATCAGGAGAAATTGATGCTTTAATACGTTCAATAGCACATGATCAAAAAGCAACTTTAATTACAGCAGATAAAGTTCAAGCAGCCTCAGCAAGGGCTTTTGGAATTGAATTAAAATTTATAGAAATGAAAAAGCCTGAATTAAAACTAATGCTTGAAAGTTATTTTGATAAAGATACAATGTCTGTTCATATAAAAGAAAAATGTCATATAGCTGTAAAAAAAGGTCATCCCGGTTCATGGAAGCTTGAAAAATTAAAAGACAAACTAACAAGCAAACAAGTTCAGGAATTAGCAAAAGATGCAGTTGAAAAAACAAGGATGGCTCCTGGTTCCTTTGTTGAAATTCAGAGAAGAGGATCGACAATAGCTCAGTTTGAAAATTATAGGATTGTTATTGTCAAACCGCCAATATCAGATGGATGGGAAATAACAGTTGTAAGACCAATTAAAAAATTAAATATTGAAGATTATAATCTGCCTGAAGTATTATTTGAGAGAATAAAAAACAAAGCAAGAGGAATGTTAATTTCTGGAGAAGTAGGTAGTGGAAAATCTACACTCGCTCAAAGTATAGCTGAATTATATGTTAAAATGGGAAAAATAACAAAAACAGTTGAAAGCCCAAGAGACTTGCAATTATCAGATGAGATTACACAATATAGTAAAAATTTTACAACAAGCGAGGAAATTCATGATATTTTATTCTTGTCAAGACCAGATAATATAATATTTGATGAAATTAGAGACACTCCAGATTTTAAATTATTCATTGATTTAAGACTGGCAGGAAGTAATTGTATTGGAGTATTGCATTCAGCATCACCAATAGATGCAATTCAGAGATTTATAGGTAGAACAGAAACAGGAATGATTCCAAGTATTGTTGATACTTTAATATTTATTGAAGCTGGAAAAGTAAATAGAGTTTTAACACTAAAAATGAAGGTTAAAGTGCCTTCTGGAATGGTAGAAAAGGACCTTGCACGTCCTGTAGTTGAAGTAAGAAGCTTTGAAGATAATAAATTAGAATATGAAATTTATTCTTATGGTGAAGAAACAGTTGTTATTCCTGTTGAAACTGAAAACTTGCCTGCTGTTAATAATCTTGCTGTTAAAGTAATAGAGCAGGAATTTAAAAGATATGGTAATATAAAAGCAGAGTTAATAGACAATAACAGAGTTCGTGTTTATGTTCCAAAATCAAGAATTGGAGAAGTAATAGGAAGAGAAGGATGTAATATTGATTTTATAGAAAAAAAACTTGGTATAAGTATTGATATTGAAGAAATAAAAGAACGCCAGGAATTAGTGGATTATAAAATATCTGAGACTAAAAAGCATTTAGTATTTAGATTAGAGCATAAATACATTAAAAAAAGAGCTGATTTTTATGTTGGTGATGAATTTGTCTTAAGTGCAATAGTTGGTTCTGATGGAGAAATCAGAATTAATAAAAAATCTGAAATTGGTCGTAAAGTTCTTGATGCTGTGGATATGAACAAAAAAGTAGAGCTTAGAATTTAAGATATATTTAAAAATAATTTTCCTTTAGTCTTATTATGCCCGAGTAGCGCAGCCTGGAAATTTTAAAGGTTGGGCAAATAGCGCAACAGGTTCCTAACCTGTGGGTCGAGGGATGTTATAAAATAACACTCGAATTCGAATCCCTTCTCGGGCGTAACATTCTTATAATTTGTTATACTAATTATAATATGCCAAAAGTTACAGATATTACAAAAATACTTGAAGAAAATCAATTAAATGAGATAATTAAAAAATGTATAAATCAATTTCCAAAAGGAGACAGAAGAGTAATAAAAAATGCAGTAAGAAGTTATTATGCAACATGCAAAAATTACATAAGAGAAAAAGATTCTAAAGAGAATATATTTAATCTTTCTCTACGTGATAGATTTAAATTATTATATGAAGATGAAATTACTAAAAAACTAGATAGAATGAAATATATAACTCCTGTAATGATAGAAGAAGAATTAATAAAAAAAGTAGCTTATAATCTTTTAAATTACAGATCTTGCCAGCCAATAAAAGAAGAATTAGGCAAAATATTGCAATTTAGATCAAAAAAATTATAACTCTTTATATTTTGTAGTAATTTTATAATAGTAAACAAATAGAAGAATTTATAAATATAAGTATACTCATATAAAAATGGACAAAGAAGAGCTCAAAAGTTTAAACACGGGAAAATTAAAGAATTATATTGAATGCAGATTAAAAGGAGAGACTTACCTACCTTCTTACTATCCGGATAGGGATGAGGAGCCTGAACATTTTATAATAGATTCTTATAAACAAATTCGGGAAGAATCCAAAAAGAGTGGATATGATTTCAATAGATTTAAAGGAAGAATCCATACTTCTTTAAATATATTATTAAAAGAGGAAATTAATAATGGAATAAATGATCCAGAATATTTTTCAAGGCTGTTATATCTTACAGAATTTTTTGATGCAAAAGAAGTTAAAAATACACTTACCCCTCTATTTAAGGATATAAAAAAATATATGGGAAAAAAAGCTAATTATACCTCTGATTTGGCATGGCATATTATAAGAGCAACAACTCAATTTCAAAAAGGAGAAGAATTTTTACCACAACTAGAAGAATTACTTGGAAAAGAAAAGTATGCTCCTGTGGCTTATACCGCAATACTTGAAATAGGTTTAGACTGTGCAGTTGAACACTTGAGTAAATTTATAGATACATCAAAAAAAGATGTTCATTTACTGCGCGTTGTGCAATTTTTATTTAAATTATATGAAAAAGATGATGTTTTAAAAAAATTAAAAAGTGAAAATTTAGATGAAAAGATTGTTAAAAAAGTAAAAAATAAGAATATTTTAAAAATGATTGGAGAATATTTAAGATAATTGTATTTAAATAAATTTTAAAACTCTTCATCAAAAGCTTCTCTTATTTTTTTAACAGTCTCTTCCCATGAAAATTCAGAAGCTGTCTTTCTTGCATTTTTTCCTAGAGTTTCTCTTAATTTTTTATTATTATATAAGCTAAGAAGAATTTTAGTTAAAGAATCAATATCTTTTATATTAAATAAAATACCATTTTTCCCATTATATATATAATCTGAAATAGCACCGACAGGAGTTGCAACAACAGGCAGTCCAGTTGACATTGCCTCTAAAGTAGACAGAGAGCTTGTTTCAGTAAGGCTAGGAAGAACATAAACATCCATTGCCTGCAGATAAGGAATAACATTATCAATAAATCCTGTTATTTTTACATTATTTACATTATTAAATATTTTTTTTTGTGACTTAGAACCATCACCAATTATTAATAATAATTTATTTTCTATAGGCAGATTAACAAAAGCATCTCTTAGTGTTTCAAGATTTTTCTCATTACTTATTCTTCCAAGATAGCCAATAATAAATTTATCTTCAAGACCAACATTCTTTTTTGCTTTTTCTTTGTTTAAGGGTTTAAATTTATTTGATTCAACACCCAATGGAATCATTACCTCTTTCCTATTGATTCCTGCTTTATATAATATCTTTGAAATCATATTTGAAGACAGCATTAATTTATCACATTTATTATAGAAACTTCTTTCATATATTTTTGTTAAATAATTTAAAAATAATTTTAGTCTAGATGTTGTTTCAGAGCACATACTAAATCTCTTTCCTTCAATTGCATGAACATAAGCAATTACTTTTTTATTTAATTTCTTGGCATTATTTAATACATTATATCCTATTGGACCAATAGATTGTATCCAGATTAAATCAGAATTTTTAACTAAATCTTTTATCTGCTTGTTTTTAGGCAGAGGAATATTATAATTTGCTATTTTTATTCTTGAAATTTTTGTTCTTATTATTTTTATATAATCATAATCTTTTATATTACCTGGAAATTTGGGGCACACTAAAGTTATATCATAATACTTTGAAAGTTCAGGTATTACTTTAGTTAAAAATATACTTACTCCATCTATTTTTGGTAAGAATGTATCTGTAGCTATAAGTATTTTTTTCATATTAATTTGTAAAACCTCTCTGCATATTTGCAATGATTTTTTCTTCCTGCCATCTTTGCCCTCAAGAATACTATTGGTAAAAAATATAACATTATATGTAATTGACTTTTAAATATACTTAGAGCTCTAATTTTAGTCCAAAAAGTCTTTGAAATATCAACATAATATAATGGCCTTTCTCTCTCTTTTAGATTATACAAATTCCATATATCAAATCCGTATAAAGGAATATCCATCTTAAGTTCTTTTATTGTATTAGTAACAATTTCATTAACTGTTTTATGGTCTGGTAATGGATCTGAAGGATTGTGTGTAAATATTTTTATAGGTTTATATTGTTTTATCAGTTCTTTTATTTTTTCTTTGATATTCAGTTCCTCTATTCTTGATGCAATTTTTGAATCTGGTAGCCCTAAAAATATAATTTCTTTTGAACCAATCATTTTACTAGCTTTTTCACTTTCTCTTATTCTTTTTTTCTTAATTATCTCTTCTTTTAGATGACTTAATTCTCCATAAGAAAATATAACAGAAATCACATCCTTTCCTTCATCAGAAAAAACAGCTGTACTAGATCCACATCCTAATATCTCATCATCAGGATGAGCACAAAATATCAAAATATTCTCTTTGTTATTAATATCAATAATTTCTTGTTTTATCATTTGTGTATATTGTAATATGCGCGAGCCGGGACTCGAACCCGGATCAACGGCTAAATTCAGGTTTTAACAACCTTTGGAAGGCCGCCATTCTAACCATTGAACAACTCGCGCTTAAAAAGAAAAAGATATAAATCCATATAAAAACCTTTTTATTAGTGAAAAATGGAAAAGAATACACTAAAAGCAAAAAAACAGGAAATAAGGTATTTTGTAGATAAATTAAAGAAAGAAGAATTATTAGTAATAGCTGAAAAGAATAAAAATAATGCATTTGGTTTTTTTTCAGGAATAAGTGATAAATTCTCAAAAGAAAAAGCTGAAATAAAGTTATTAAAAATATACAAACGTTATGATCCATTCTGGCATATAATTGCAGAATCTCTTGTAGATTATGAAAGAAAATCAAAATATAAGGTTATTGTAGATAAACAAGTAAAAAAATTAAGAATAGGAGAAACTGAGTTTAATGCAGAAGAGGGAAAACAGCATAATGATATTGTAATACATTCAACAGATATTTGTCATGAACACAGGAGAAAAGAAATTCTCATAGATGGTGCATTTGATATTAAAACTCCAACTAATATAAAAAACCAGGAAAAATTAGCTGTTTATTTGCATAATGATAGTAAAAAGATAAAAGAAGTTGAGGAATTAATGAAAAATGATGTTATAGTTGTTCCTGTAGTGCTAAAAGCAGCTTTTATCTTGAGAAGTATGCTGCAAGATATAATAAATCCTGTATCAGCAGATAAAATTCTAAATGAAAAAGTTGGGATAGATGAGTTAATACTTTATTTTAAACCTGTTTATATTTTTGAGTATACTCATTCTAAGAAAAATGAAAAAAAATATGTTGAAGTTGATAGTATAAATGGAAGAGTAAAAATCTTAAGGGAAATGGAGCATAAGAGATCAAAAGAATTATTTACTGAGAGTGCTTTATTTGATATAGGTGTAAGTGCTTTATCTTCTTTAGTACCTGGGGGTGAGGCAGCATATAAATTAGTTAGAGGTATAAGAGAAGAAAGAAAACGTAATAAAAATAAGGCATGAAATACTATAATGAAAATGTAAAAGAGGTTATTAAGGAATTAAATTCTAGTACAGAGGGTCTTACAGAAAAAGAAGCTCTTGAAAGATTAAATAAATACGGTCCAAATACATTAAAAAAGAAAGAAGCAACATCTGCAATAACAATATTCTTTAGTCAATTCAAAAGTTTTATAATTTGGATACTTGCTGTAGTTGCTGCAACTTCATTTTTATTAAATAAATTTGCAGATGGAATATTAATATTAATAATATTATTTATGAATGCTATACTTGGATTCAGCCAGGAATACAAAGCTGAAAAAGCAATTGCATCACTAAAAAAATTAGAAACAAGTCATGCTATTGTAATAAGAGAGGGTATAAAAAAATTAATTCCTTCTGAATTATTAGTTCCAGGTGATATTATTGTAATTGAAGAGGGAAATTTTATTCCTGCTGATGCAAGAATTATTGAAACATTTAATATTAAAATAGATGAAAGCCTTTTAACAGGTGAATCAGTTTCTGTTGAAAAAGTAACCTATACAATAAATAAAGAACAGATTTCAGAGCAAAAAAATATGGTTTTCTCTTCTACTTTATGTGTTTATGGAAAAGCAAAAGCTATTGTAACTGGAACTGGAATGAATACAGAAATAGGAAGAATAGCTGAAAATATACAGCATATAAAAGAAACAAAAACACCTTTAATAAAGAAACTTGATCAGCTAGGAAAAGTAATATCTATTGGAATAATCTTTATCGCTTTAATAATATTTGTTCTTGGTTCTGTATTAGGAAATGATTTTATAGAAATGATTATGGTTTCTGCAAGCATTGCTGTTGCAGCTATTCCCGAAGGTTTACCCGCTGTAATAACAATAACTTTAGCATTAGGAATACAAAGGATGGCAAAAAATAATGTTATTATAAGAAGATTGCCTGCGGTTGAAACACTAGGAAGCACAAATGTTATTTGCGTGGATAAAACAGGAACAATAACTAAAAATGAGATGACTGTTAAGTCAATATATTTTGATAATAATTTTATTAAAGTAACAGGTTCAGGTTATGAAACTAATGGAGAATTTTTAATTGATAATAAAAAAGTTAATACTGAAGTTTTAAAGCCATTATTGCAGACAGCTTACTGCTGTAATGATGCTGATATTAATTCATTGCAGGGAGATCCAACTGAAATAGCATTACTAGTTGCAGCAAAAAAAGCAGGTATTCATTTAAAAAATTATCCAAGAATGCAGGAAATTCCATTTTCTTCTGAAAAAAAATACATGGCAACATTAAATAAAATCAAGGATAGAGATGTATATTTTGCAAAAGGGGCTGTTGAAAAAATACTTGATATGTGCTCTTATATACATTCTAATGAAAGAGTAAGGTGGCTAGGCAAGAAAGAAAAAGAACAGATATTACAGGCAAATGATTTAATGGCTTCAAAAGCACTAAGAGTACTTGCATTTGCATATTCTAAAACAAATAAATTTGAAAATTTAGTATTTACTGGCTTGATGGGAATGATAGATCCTCCAAGAGAAGAAGTAAAAGAGGCTATTGAAACATGTGAAAAAGCAGGAATTAAAGTAGTAATGATAACAGGAGACCATAAAGAAACAGCAAAAGCAATAGCAAGACAGGTAGGTATTTCTGGAAAAATAATGACAGGAGATAGATTAAATCATATTTCTAATGAAGAATTTGATAAGATAGTTGATGATATTGCTGTTTATGCAAGAGTTGATCCAAAACATAAATTAAAAATTATTAGCGCTCTTAAATCAAAAGGATATATAGTTGCAATGACTGGAGATGGTATTAATGATGCTCCTGCACTGAAAAAAGCAGATATTGGAATTGCTGTTGAATCAGGAACAGATGTTGCCAAAGAAACAAGTGAAATGATACTTCAGGATAATAATTTTGCAAG
>JAHIVQ010000032.1 GCA_018816585.1 Nanobdellota archaeon | reverse complement strand
TTACAGTTGTATCAAAGATTATACTTATTATTTTTGAAAAAGTTATAAAAAAACTATTTCCAATTGAAGCAAAAAATGAATTAATGTATAAATTTAAACTATTAAAAAATCCTGTGTATTTTACAAGTATTGCAATTAGAACAAAAATTAGTAAAGATATTATATTTGTATAAATAAGGTTTTTCTTTAATTTCATTTTAATCTAATATATTCAGAATTATTAAAGTTAATTGTTTTCTTCAAATATCTTATTCAAGAAAGAAATATCCATATAATATATATTTGGGTTTTCTGGTTTAATATATACATTTATAGTTTTAGGAACAAAACGCTCTGGATTAAACCATACTGCATCGCTTTTGAAAATATATACTTTTTTGGTCTTTGGGTCTTTCCATGTTGATGATATTCTATAAGGATGTTTATAATTTACTGTTAAATACTGATCCATTTCAACATTAAAGAGTTTTGTCTTTACTATTTTTCCTGTTTTTTTAACATCTTCAAGATTTCTCTCTTTAATACGCCCGCTTATTAGAAAATATAAACCAGGAACCATAAACATTGTTCCACCAAGAAAAAATCCCATTGAAAAGAATATATTCCAACTAAATCCCCATATTGCTATTACATAGAAAAAGATTCCTGCTAGAGGAAACATTATCCCCATAAAATTTAATATTTTAGAAAAATTAACTGTTCCTACAACTTCAGTTCTTTTGATAATTCTCATTTTAGTTTAAGTATGCGCTGGCCGAGGCTCGAATTCCCTGTCTTAAGGACACTCGGGTCGAAACGTTGGCAACGTCCCATACTAACCACTATACTACCAGCGCATATCATAAAATCTGTATTTTATAATATAAATGTTGCGGTAGATTTATAAATCAAAAATATGGCAAATTAAAGGGGTTAGTCTATACTGACTTCTATGAAAAATGAACATTTCAACTTCAAAAGGAATTAATGGAAACGGGAATAGTGGTATAATTAATTTAGGAATGTTAGTTAATGCTATAAAACATCCTAGAAAAGAGGGGGTTAAAAGAGTAGTTGTTGGAATGATGTTAAAAAATAACTACTTACTAGAAATATTTGCTCTTTATAATACTGAAAAAGGATTTTATGAACTTCCTGGAGGAAAAATAGATAATGATGATTCTTTCCCAAAAAAAACACTAGATAGAGAGTTTGCTGAAGAATTAGGTATGACTGTAGAAATAGTTGATTTATTAGCAGAATATAATATCCCTATGAAGGGAATAGAAAAACATTTTGAGGTTTATTTCTGTAAATATGATGACCTTCCGGAATATCCATTAGACCCAAAATATTCACATCACAAATTTATACCCTTTAATGAATGTCATATTAGAAGTGATATAAGTCCGTTAATAAATAGATTGTGTGAAGATTTATTAAGAGAACCTGATCTTGTACAATTATTAAGAAACTATAAAAAACTAGAGTGACCAAATTGTATTAACAAATCAATATCTTTTAATTCTGGAATATCACAAGCACCATAACAAGTTTCCAACCATATCAAACATTCTGCATTAGTATTTTTTTCTATGAAATTTACTATTTCAACAGCCTTATCTTTTAGTCCATCAGGTAACTGGATGCAGACTTTTTTTGCTTTTACTTTTTTAATTTCTCTTACAATTCTTTCAAGTTCTAAATCATACATATATTTCATTTATTATTTGCTTATATAAAAATCTATGCAAAGAAATGTTTATAAATTGAATAAAAAATAACTAATTATGAAAAAAGAGGTGTTTAGAGCAGCTGCAACACTAATGGGTGCTATAATTGGGGCCGGTATTCTTGGAATTCCATATGTTGTTGCAAAATCAGGATTCTTGACAGGATTATTTGATATTATATTCTTGGGTGTTATGATGCTTATTTTAAATTTATATCTTGGTGAAATAGTACTAAGCACAAAGGAAAATCATCAGCTTACAGGGTACGCAGGCAAGTATCTTGGTAAAAATGGAAAATATTTAATGTTTATTTCTGTTTTGATTGGAGAT
>JAHIVQ010000031.1 GCA_018816585.1 Nanobdellota archaeon | reverse complement strand
CAGTTTGCTATATTAAGAGCACAATTATTTGATGCACAAAAAAGCCAATATACTCTTGGAAAATTAGACACTAAAAAAGAAGAATACAAAAAAGAAATTACAACAAAAAAAGATGAACTAGTTAAGTTGCTTAATGAAGGAGAAACTGAACCATTCACAGATGAACAAGGTAATATTCTATCAGTTACTTATAATTATAGGCAAATTTCTGAATATTCATTAGATCCAGATTCAAGAACTAAGGCAAAGAGAAGTATAGGAGAAATTTATGTTTCTATTGCAGCAACTATTAGTCCTCCAGTAAAAATAATTCCTGTTACTACAGAAACTCCTCAAGGTGTTGGTGGACAAGAAACTAAAACAAAAGAAGCTCAAGGAATTTGTGTACCAAAAGGAACAACACCATCAACTATATCATGTAGTAATTGTGGAGGTAAATTTTATGATCCTATAACTCTTCTTACAGATATCTGTGAAAAAGTTGAATGTAATGCACTTGATGTTTATGGTACAGATTGTTATCAAACTTCTGGATTGACAAATATTAAATCTTATAATTTTGTTAATGGTGCTTGTTATACATGTCCTACAGATTGTTCTGGATTAAAATCAGATGAATGCACTCAATGTAGTAAATGTCAATGGTCAAGTGGCAAATGTGTTATAAAACAAGAAACTTTCACTAAAGAACCGGTTTATAAAAATGAAGAATTGACTTTAACTAGTGATAAGCCTTCTCATTTACAAAATTATCCTGCTTTTACAATTACTCAATCAGGAGAATTTAAAGATGATCAAACAGGTTCCTTAAAAATTAGTACATCTTGTGGTTCTATAGAATTTCAACAGACAGATGTTGGAAAAGCAAAAGAAATAGATTGTTCTGATGAGAGAATATTTGTCTTTAAATTGAAAGAAGTAAAATATAAAATTTTAGGTTATTATTCTGTTACAGTTAAAGATTTTGTTCTTAAACAAAATGCACCACAAACATTGGGGCCTTATACTTGTTCATCTACTACTCCTTGCCCAAGTGGTTATGAGTGTAATATACAAACAGAAACTACACAACCACCATCTACAACAACTATATCAACTTCTAAATGTTCAGATTGTGGTGGAGGTTATTTAGATACAAAACTTTGTAGTACAGAAGAATGTAAAACTTTGGCAAATGGAAATTGTTATTCTTTAACCTCTATCTTTAATTTTAATATTCCTATTTGTCAAGACTGTCCAACAACATCTGGAGATTGTGCAACGAAGTTTAAAACACAACCTGATTGTAATCAATGTTCCAATACTTGTTTATGGGATGGTAAGGTATGTAATGCTAAAACACAAACAACTTCTACACAAGGGGGTTTGAATATTATAAGTGGTGATAGTCTAATTAAATTTGCTTCTAATGGACAAACCTTAAGTGGATTTAGGCGTATTACATGTAGTGCTTGGAGGAATTATGGATGTACTTTAAGTGCTAAAACACAAGATGGTTTAAAAAATTTAAATAATGAATTAGAAAAAATAAGTATAAAAGATAATGCAGATTACAAAATAAATATAATTTCTGCTTATAGATCACCTTATGATCAAATGATATTATCTAATTATGGTCAAAAATCAAGGACTCTTGTTTGTGGTCCAAATGGTGATCCAAAAAATCCAGATAATTATCAACATTGCCCTCATTCTAGTGGGGGAGCAATAGATGTTCAACTGTTAAAAGATGGAAAGCCTATAACAGGTTATAATGTGGGTTCAGCAGGTAATTCTATTTTATATGGTATTATGTGTAATGCTGGATGGGTTAATTATGTAAATGAAGATTGGCATTATGAATTTGGGACTTATAGATGGAGAGAAGCAGTATGTAATGCAAAGACATGGCCTATAACTAATATTAATCAATGTAAATTTTCTAGAGATACTTCATGTACAACTTATATTTCTGGTATAGAAAAATATCTTATATCTTATAAAAGAGTAATAGAAAATATAATAGAATCAGATAATTTTGTTGAAAGTGAAGATGTTAATACACAACCTATAACAACTTCTCAAATAGCTAAAAATAATTTTAAAGTGTGTATAGATCCCGGGCATAATAATCAAGATAATAGAGGATTTTGTGGTTCTGAAGCTGTAGAAAACTTACAAATTGGACTAAAATTACGGACAATATTAAAAAATAAAGGATATAATACTTATATAACAAGATCATCAGATACAAGAACAATCAGTCCAGAATCATTAACTGATGGTTGTGATAATAGTTGGAGAGGATATGATATAAGTAAACAAGATTGTGATCTTGCTATAAGTTTACATTCTGATTCTGGTTCAACTAAAGAAGGAAGTATAATTATTTGTAATGATAATAATCCAAACTTAGAATACAGAACAGATAAACCTGGATGTAAAAATTCAAATTTAGACCCGAGAAATTCAAACTATCCAATTGGAATTGGTTGGGATTGTGTTGGACAGAGTAAGCCTTATACTTTGCCTTGTACCTATAAGACTACAGTTCTTCCTGAGAGCAGATTATTGGCAAGTGTAATACAAAAGAATTTAATTTCAGATTCAACAACAAAAATATTAGGTAGCAAGTTTACTATTTATGGTGATGATTGGGCAGGTAGAGTTGGAGAAGGGTCATCATCTTCTTTAGGTGTTTTATGTAGATCTAATACCCCAACTGCACTTATAGAATTAGGTAGTCATGAAAATCCAAATCATTGTAATATTTTAAATAATAACCAAGATAAAATAGCAAATGTAATAGCAAATGCTGTAGATGAATATTATAATAAGAATCTAGTCGCGGTTTAAAATGAAAGATAAAATTAAAATATTTTCAATGAATGTATTATTTTTTGTATCTTTGATTATATTATTTGTATTAATAAAAGAGCAAATAGTAAATTATGTTACTTTTTTAAGAGATGCAACCCCTAAATTAGCAGAATTACAAACAGCTTTGTCACAAAATGTAACAACAAATATTGCAGAAGCACAAACTACAATTAATTCAATAACAAGTCAGGCAAGTAACTTTATGTTATATCAATATTTATTAATTCCTTTAGTATTATTCATAATCTGGGTATTATTTCAAGGAAATATCTTCTTTATACTTTCAAAATCAAAAAACCTTAAGAATTATATATTAAAATTTGCTTTAATCACAATTCCATTTTGTTTAGTAACTATAATCTTATTCAAATTTTTATTGTTTAATTGGATATTTCTAATAATATTATTTTTTATGTTATATTACTTGCTAATTTTATATTTAAATTTAGACAAACCATTAAAAATAGCATTAAAAAAACCACTTAATATTAAACCTAAACAATTCTTATTTTATATTTTATGGGCATTTTTAGGATTAATATCTTTATTTGCTAGTTTTTTAGTAATACTCTCAATACTTGGAACTCTTAATTTCATATTTCTATTATTAACTACTCTTATTTTTTTAATATTTATATTTTTATTAACTTTAACAGAAATAAAGCTTTCAAAAACGATTCTTACTAAATAAAGAATAGAAAAGTTTATGGATAAGAAATTCTTATAATATACAAAATGAGGAGGATAATAAAAGCGATGATATTTGGAATAAAGTTCTTACTAAGTAAGAAAATTAATAGAATTTCAGAGTTTTTTTCTTACTTGGTAATAAAAAGACTTAAATACTTATAGATATTCTTACTTGGTATGAAAAGCATAAAAGAAGAAATACTGGAGAAAACTGCAAGGGAATATTTTTCTTCAGCAGAAGATGAATTTGAAAAAGAAAGATATAATTCTGCAGTTGTATTGTATTTTAAATGCCTGATTGCACTGGCTGATATTTATATATTGCAAAATCTTAATATTACGCCTTCTTCTCATACAGAAAGATTCAGGATAGTACAATCCAGATTTCCAGAAATTTATAATATCTTAGACAAGGATTTTCCATTTTATCAGGAAAGTTACATTCAAATTATGACTAAAGAATTAGCAGAGGTGATTAAAAATGATGCAAAATTTGTGGCAGAAAAAACCAGAATTAACTTATAATCAAAATATATTTGACATAGTTCAATTTGGTTCATCAATACTGGAAAATACCAAACCTAATGATATAGATATAGCTGTTATATACATAAATTTAAGTATTAAAGATCAACTTGATAATTCTCAATTAATAAAAAATCAATTACAAAAATTTTCAGACCTGCCAATACATATAAAATCCTTTGATTTATACTCCTTCTTTGACGAATCCAATTTTGCCAGAGAAAATATATTATTTTATGGAAAAAGTTTAATCTCTGGAGATTATTTTGCTAAAAAACTAGGGCTTAATCCAAGAATTCAGATATTCTATTCCTTAAGGCATCTTAAAAAGAAAGAAAAAGTGAAATTTAATTATATGTTAAGGGGGAAAAAAGGAGAGTATGGTTTATTAAAAAAATATGGTGGTTCTTTATTAAATCCAGGATTAATTGAAATATATCCAGAATATGAGAATATCTTTATAGAGAGTATTAAAAATATAAGTAATAAATTTGATATTAAAAAGGTTCTTTACTAAAAATATTTATATACATTCATTCCTTTTTTACTTTAACAGAGATAAAATTTTCTAGACAATAATTTAAATAATGCGGGAGACAGGGTTCGAACCTGTGTAAGCACTAAGCTAATAGGTTTCTCAAAATCATTAAATTTTGAATGAAGTACCTAAGCCTATCCCGTTTGACCACTCCGGCACTCCCGCATACAAGAACTAAAAATTTTACATTTAAATTACTTTCTTTTTCTTTTATTCTGCCAATTATACTTTCTCATTTTAGCAGATCTACCAAAACCACAAGAACTACATTTTTTATGTTTAATATGATAACTTTTCCTTCCGCATCTTCTACATTTAATAAGAGTCTTCTTACCAGACTTCTTACCCATTGAAGGAGTACCTTTCATTTTTTATCTAGTGACCCGGGATAATTAACAAAGAAGTTTTTTTGTATTTATCCCAATATTTTTGTTCTTCTATACAAGCTTCATTATTTAAACCTAATTTATTACAACATCTAGCTATTTCTAAATGAATTTTTAACATAGACTCATCAAGTGTTAATGCTTGCTTATAAGTTGCTGCTGCCCTGCTATAAAAGCCATCTTTTTCCATAATTTCAGCTGCTGTTATATAATGATATATAGCTTTAGTCTTGTCATCTCTTTTTATATAATCAGCAAGTTTAATATGTAAAATAGGATTTTTTTTATCTTCTTCTAATCTTAATTCTAATTCTTTGATTGTTTCTGGATTAATTACTTTTTTTCTTGTAAAAATTGATGATAATATTATTTTTCTCATTTTAAACAGTAGAAATCAGAACTATTGTGTCCCCTCTTACAAAGGCTGTTCCTAGTTTCCTTTTTACCTCGCCATTCTCTCTTTCTTCAGTATCTTCAAGAACAGTATTAATATGAATATCAAATGCTTTTAGAATACCGACTAATTGCTTTCCATTCTTCAACTCAACAATTACTTTCTTGTTTCTTGAGTTATTCAATGAATCTAAGGGTCTCTCCATTTCCATATTAAAATTCTGGTTTTTATCGATATATAAATCATTCGGTTGATAAGACAGGGATAAGATAATAGAAAGGTTTTTAAAATATAAATTCAGGGTTTTAAAATGGCAAAGTCAAATGCAAGAGCTAGAAGAAAATCCACAGGTGGAAGATATATAAAATTTAGAAAGAAGAGATTATCTGATTTAGCAAGCGAACCAACACTTACAGGTTTAAGTGAAATAAGAAAGCAAAGAGTAAGAATTACTTCTGGAAAAATAAAAATAAGATTATTATCAACAAATACTGCAAATGTTTATGATAAAAAAACAAAAAAGCATAAAATAGTAAAAATAAAAACAATACTTGAAAATCCTGCTAACAGGCATTATGTAAGAAGAAACATCATGACAAAAGGTACTATTATAGATACTGACTTGGGAAAGGCTAAAATTACAAACCAGCCTGGACAAGAAGGTGCTATTAATGCTGTTCTGATTTAATTCTCTTTGTAAATAAAATTTAATTTTTATACAAATCTGAGAACATTAATTATAAATTAAATTTTTTATTAGTTTATTATATAAATTTTCAGATTGTGGTTTGATAAATTCTACTTTTCTTTTGCCCCATTCTGATTCATTTTCATTAGAATAAACAACAAAAGATCCTTTATATCCTTCGGAGATTAATTTATCATGGGATTTTTGTTCATTTTTACCTAAAATTGTTAACATTAATTTTGGCCCTAATTCTTCAAAAATTCCTAAAGCTTCTTCACTATTTTTTACTGAAAATGCTAATATACCATCTTTTATTCCCTGAGATGTTAATTCATCAGCTAAATCAGATAAATCTTTTCCAACAATTAAGATAGGTATCATTTTGTTTTTTCCTTAAAAAACCCAAAATTCTGGAGTTTATTAATAGTTAACCCCTGATAATTATGAGAATAATAATATTTATATAAATCTTTTGATTAAAATTATTTAATTTTGTTCTAAAAGTCATGTTTTGCCTTTATAAGCTTTAAAAGTGTATTTTAGACCATATAAGCCAAAGTTTACGGACAAGGGGGTATTTTACGGACACAGCCCCAAAAATCGGCTTTGTCGCCAAAAGCGATTTTGTAGCCAAATAGGAGGTTTGTAGTTATATTTTCTATTTCACAAACTTTTTAAATCACTTAGTGATAGTAAAATATCAACTACATAGAAACAAATGAGGATTCTTTCTGGGGTTAGTTAGTAGTTGGTAATATAAAGAAGGGAGGATAAAAAATGGATGATTCATTGGAGATTTTTTTAAAATTGTTGGGGTTATTGTTATTAATTATATTAATAACTAAATCTTATTATGGTGAACCATTAAATATAACAAATTACACCTATGAAGATTTTAATAAAGACCAAGCTAATGCTGTTGGAAATGCTTCAATTGTTATGGATAAAATAGACAAAGTAATGAATAGACTAATGAGTGTTTACAAAGAGCAATTAGGGGCAGAAATAAGGTAAGGATTTTTGTTTTGCAAAATTTGTACTTTTGACTACTCTCCCATTCAAAAAAATGATTTT